>JAGLFI010000180.1 GCA_023144585.1 Desulfobacula sp.
CACTATTGCCTTGCCCCCGCATAAATTTTATGCACTTTAAAGATTTGTAAACTAAGCCTATTTTACAGAAACCTGTGCACCAGCACCTTCTAATTGTTTTTTAATTTTCTCAGCTTCTTCTTTGGGAATTGCCTCTTTAATTGCCTTTGGTGCTTCTTCAACAAGCGCTTTTGCTTCTTTAAGACCCAGGCCTGTAATTGCCCTTACTTCTTTAATAACACTAATTTTCTTGTCTCCAAATGTTTCAAGAACAACATCAAATTCAGTCTGTTCCTCTTCTTGGACAGCATCACCACCGGCAGGCATTGCACCGGCTGCAAAGGCCATAGGTGCTGCAGCCGTTACGCCAAATTTATCTTCAAGCTCTTTTACAAGCTCTGAAAGATCAAGAACACTCATATTTGATATAAACTCAATAACATCATCTTTTGTGATATCAGCCATTATTGTCTCCTAAATAAAACGATAAAGAATATTTTTAAATTTCTAATTAAATTATTTTACGCAGCTTCTTTTTGATCTTTCATTGCATTAAGAACATTAACAAAAGCTCGTGGAACGCCGGAAAGAACATTAACAAATGAGGTTGGAACCGCATTAAGCGTGTAAATCAGTTTGCCAAGAAATTCTTGTTTAGACGGCATTTTTGCTAAGTGTTTTATCTCTTCAAGAGTTAAAAGCTTTCCTGAGAAAGCCCCTGCTTTAATTTCAAGTTTCTCATTTTTTTTGACAAAATCGACCAGAATTTTTGCCGGAGCAACAGGGTCATCTTTTGAAAAAATGATTGCATTGGGCCCCTTATAAAAATCTTTCATCAAAGCGGCATCTGCTCCTTTAGATGCTCTATCCAACAGTGAATTTTTAACAACTTCAAGCCGGGCGCCTTCATTTCTGAGTTGCGCACGAAGATCAGTCATTTGCAACACATCCAGACCTTTATAATCTATCAGTATGGATAGCTCAGATTCTGAAATTTCTTTTGCGAGCCTTTCAACCAGTTCTTTTTTTTGGGAAATATTCAGCAATTTTCTTACACCTCCTTCCATTCATTGTATTTTTTCGAAGGAGCCAACTAAACCAAAACAAAATCTTATTAACTTTCTATCTCGGTGGGCCGGCAAATCCGATTATATACTTTTTTAAAAAAAGCACACCTACTGTCTATGACAGGTTTTAAACTCTATGTTATCACCCTATTTTATCAATAGGGGGTCCATCTTAATACCTATACCCATTGTTGAAGATACGGTGATTGTTTTCAAGTAAGTTCCCTTGCTTGAAGCAGGTTTCAGTGCCACCAATTTTTCTAAAAAGGCTTTAGCGTTTTCAGTCAATTTTTGGGCTCCAAAAGATATTTTTCCGATGGGTGCATGAACAATCCCTGCTTTTTCGACTCGAAAATCAATTTTACCTGCTTTTAATTCGTTTATTGCTTTTTCAAGTTCAAAAGTTACCGTTCCTGTTTTAGCATTCGGCATCAACCCACGAGGTCCAAGAATTCTTCCCAGTTTTCCAACAGCCCCCATCATATCCGGAGTTGCAATGGCTTTATCAAAACCAAACCATCCGTCTTGAATCTTTTTAATGGTCTCGTCATCGGCAATAAAATCAGCGCCTGCATCCAAGGCCTCTTTTTCTTTCTCGCCCTTTGCAAAAACTAATACTTTTACCTCTTTACCAAGTCCATTGGGCAATATAACAGTACCCCGAACCATTTGATCAGCATGCCGAGGGTCAACGCTTAACCTCACGGCAACATCAACAGTTTCATCGAACTTTGCATGGCTCGTAGAAACCGCAAGTTCCAAGGCATTCAGGGGATCGTATTGAACCATTCTATCGATCTGTTTAAGTGCTTCCATCTGTTTTTTACTCCGCTTTGGCATTTTTATCACTCTTTTGCTTAAAGTTAAACTACTTCTATCCCCATGCTTCTTGCTGTACCTGCAATAATCTTCACAGCAGCATCAAAATCTGAGGCATTTAAATCTTCTTTCTTGGTTTCGGCAATTGCAACAAGTTGATCCCTGGTAACTGTTCCTACCTTGTCCCGGTTGGGTTCACCTGATCCTTTTTTGATCTTTGCTGCAGCCAGCAGCAATCTGGATGCCGGTGGTGTTTTTGTGATAAAGCTAAACGATCTATCCTGATATACAGTGATAACGACGGGGATGATAGACCCTGCATCGTTAGCAGTCTTTGCATTAAAAGCTTTACAAAAATCCATAATATTGACGCCATGCTGACCTAATGCCGGCCCGATGGGCGGAGATGGATTGGCTTTTCCCGCTTCAACCTGAAGCTTTATTTGTGTCATTACTTTTTTTGCCATTGTTTTTAAGCTCCTGAAACTTAACTATTGAACCATTACTATATTTTGCTAACCTGTATAAAATTCAATTCTACAGGGGTTGCACGTCCAAAAATACTCACCAAAACTTTAATTTTTTCTTTATCAGGCGATACATCTTCCACCGTGCCATTGAAACTTGAAAAAGGTCCGTCAATGACCCTGACTTCATCTCCCGGTTCAAAAAAGTATTTTGGCTGAGGCTTATTCTTACCTTGCTGCATTTTATCAACAATGCTTTGAGCCTCTTTGTCACTTATGGGTGCGGGTTTATTTTTTCCACCCAAAAAACCGGTGACTTTTGCAGTGGTACTTACAATATGCCATGTCTCATTATCCAAATGCATTCTAACCAGAATATATCCGGGATAAAATTTTCTTGAAGATTCTTTTTTCTTTCCATTAACAAGTTCAACAATACTTTCAGTCGGAATAAGAATCTCGTCAAATTTTTCAGGATGTTTGGAAGCTTTTATTTTTTCTTCCAGAGCAACTTTTACTTTTTGCTCATGACCTGAATACACATGTACGACATACCATTTTAGAGACATGTTATTTCCCTTGTTTTATGTCAGGACAACCTGAACAAGCTTTGAAAGACCCAAATCAAATAGCCCTAGAAAAACCGCAATAATAAAAATAAAAATTATTACCACAATGGTTGTTCCAGTGGTCTGTTTTCGAGTCGGCCAAGTCACTTTTTTTAACTCAATCTTGACTTCTCTGAAAAAATCCATTGTTTTTTGAAAAAAATTTGGCTCACCTGCTTTTGCGTCAGTTAAACTTTTTCCCGGCTTTGCTTTGAAAGAACTTGCTATCGTCGCCGATTTTGAACTTGAAAAACCTGAAGAGCCAGCAGACAAATCAGTCGTATTTTCCGCTACCGCCCTTTTCTTTTTCTTTTCATCTATAGGCTTTTTTTTCTGTAATCGTGACATACAACTCCTAAATATAAAATTTTGAATTTCGAATGCTCAATTTTGAATTGTTTTATAAAACTTTACATTTAAAATTAAAATTTTGTCTCTTTTCATTCATAATCAAAACTCAAAATTAAAAAAGTGGCAGGTCAGGAGGGAGTCGAACCCACAACTTCCGGATTTGGAGTCCGGAGCTCTGCCAATTGGAGCTACTGACCTGCATAAAACTATTGCTATTTAATCTTTGTTTCTTTATGCATCACATGCTTATTGCAAAATTTACAATATTTCTTAAACTCTAATTTATCTGGAGTTTTCCGCTTATTCTTAGTTGTTGTATAATTCCTTCTCTTGCACTCTGTACAGG
>JAGLFI010000181.1 GCA_023144585.1 Desulfobacula sp.
ATAGCAGTCCCTTCAAACGGTCAGGGCGGACTTGACGGAACAAGAGCCGGCCATTTTGGACATTGTGATGTATTTACTTTTATTGACGTGGAAGACGGTGAAATTAAAGAAGTATCTGTCCTCCAAAACCAGGAGCATGCTCAGGGTGGTTGTATGGTGCCGGTTAACCTCTTGTCTGACAACAGAGTAACCGCATTGATAGTCGGCGGTATCGGCATGCGGCCTTTGATGGGCTTTAAACAGGTAGATATTGATGTATATCATGATGATCAGCGGACAGAAATAGAACCTGTGGTAAAGGATCTTATTGCAGGCAACCTGGCTGAGATCACAAATGATCAGGTCTGCGGTGGCGGCGGCGGACAGGTATAATGAGTTATAAGGGAGAACACTAAAATGAAAATAGCTGTTACATCACAGGGAGATAGGCTGGATTCCCAAATTGATCCAAGATTTGGAAGGGCTGCGTATATTCTCATCGTAGATACGGAAACACTTGAATTTAAAGCATTTGACAATGATGAAAATAAAAATTCATTCAAAGGCGCCGGCACACAGGCGGCGGCAATGGTCAGTGAGAAGGGAGCCGAGGTATTGCTGACAGGATTCTGCGGCCCCAATGCCTTTACAACCCTGGAAACTGCCGGTGTAAAAGTGGCAAATGATCAAAGCGGTCGGATAATTGATGTGGTCCAGAAGTTTAAGCAGGGCAATGTTGTCTATGCCAAAGATGCCAACAAAGACGGCCACTGGTAAACGATTAAAGTATGAATAGAAAAGCACCCTGCCGGATAACTACCCGTTCACAAGCCGGGGTGCTTTTCTTATAACCGTTCTTTAATTATAAGGAGAAACAAATGCCCCTATATGAATTTAAATGTGAGGACTGCGGTGAGCCAAACGAAATTCTCATGATCGGCACACAGGATGAGCCAACATGCAAATCATGCGGCAGTACAAACATGACAAAACAGATATCAGCCCATTCTTCAATGTCCGGGCCTGCCAAAAACAGAATGCCGGGTATGGGAGATACAGCATGCTGTGGATCTTCACCCGGCCAGGCTGCCGGTTGTGCCGGTCCGGGAAGCTGTTGTGGAAAGAATTTTTAATCATGAACAATTTGGATGAATTTTTAGATAACCTTCAAAACGAAATATTTGAAGATGCAAAAAAGGCCCTTGGTGAAAAAGGCTTTAAACGATGGCGCAATCCAAAATATAATGGGAAAATGGAAAATCCGGATGGCCATGCCAGCGTTACAGGAGAATGCGGTGACACCATGGAAATCTATTTAAAATTTAAAAATAACCGGATTTCTGATGTATCCTATTTTACCAACGGCTGTGCTTCAAGTTCTATTGCAGGTTCCTTTGCCGCAGAACTGACCCTGGGAAGAGACCCGGATGAACTTACCGAGATTACAGAAAAAACTGTTTTAGATACCATTGGAAGACTCCCTGAAAAAGATTTACATTGTGCAAGCCTTGCCGCCCGAACCGTCCAGGAAGCCTTGAGTAATTATATGATCAAAAAAGGATAAAAATATGGCAGTTTACCGCTATGGCGAAAGAGTCCCTCAAATTGGGAAGAACTCATATATCAGTGATTCTGCAAGGGTTATTGGTGATGTAACCATAAAGGATAATTGCTATATCGGTCACGGTGCCATAGTTCGGGGCGATTATGGTAAAATCATTATCGGACCCGGAACCGCCATAGAAGAGAATGCCATTCTCCATATCAGGCCCAATGGTATCCTTACGCTTGAAGAAAGTGTTACTGTCGGACATGGGGCCATTATCCACGGCAAATTGATAAAAGCTTATGCTGTCATCGGAATCGGCTCTGTTATAGGTTTTGATGTTGTCATTGGGTCATGGTCTATTATCGCTGAAGGGTGTGTCGTCCCCCAGAACACAATTGTTCCTGAAAAGAAAATCACTGGGGGTGTTCCTTTTAAAATCATTGGGGATGTCAAACAAAAACATAAAGATTTCTGGACATATGGGAAACAGCTTTATGTTGACCTTGCCCGTGAATACCCTGAAAAATTTGAAAAGCTGTAACCAGGCATTTTTCAATGGAAATCTTTTTAGATCTAACCCGGTACTGCATTGAAACAGCATCTAAAAAAAAATATGAGCGTCTGATCAGGCAATATTTTAAAACGAATAAAAAAGAAAAAAACAATCTTGAAAACCAGATCTGTGCATTAAAATATTTTCTTGAAAAAGCTGATTTTTCTGAACTTAGAAACCGTTTCAGCAATTCCAATTCAGTCAAAAAAAGGGCTGTTCTGATCGTTGCCCAACCTTTTAAAAAAATGTATATCCGCTTTAACAACGCTACTTTTTACCCGACCTGGAAAAGTAAATGATGATAAAATACTATTTTCAGATCTTTTCATTATTCCGTATAACTGCTACGATAAAAAACATGATTAATACTTATGGGAGAAAGGACATATCATAATGAAATTTGAAAAGATAATCGTTAAAACAGATGAAAATCACGTGGCAACACTTACCTTGAACCGCCCTGAAAGTATGAACACCTTTAGCAGTCAGATGGCTGCCGAGCTGAATCAGGCACTCATTGATCTGGATTTAAATCCATCGGTCAGGGTCATTCTTTTAAAGGGATCAGGCAGGGCGTTTTGTGCCGGGATTGATGTAACAGAACTTGCCGGAAAAACAGCCATTGAATACCGGGAATGGATAGAAAAAATGGAGCAGCCCCTTGTTACCATTTCAAAACTGAAAAAGCCTGTCATTGCGCAGCTTCACGGGGTTGCTGCTGCAAACGGCATGGGATTGATTGCTGCCGCTGATCTGGTCATTGCCTCAGAGGATGCACGCATGGGCCTGACTGCGATCAACGTCGGACTCAATTGTATTGGACCGATTATCCCAGTTTCCAGATGTGTCGGCCGGAAAAAGGCATTGGAACTCTTACTATATGGAAATCTAATAAAAACACCCGAAGCACTCTCTCTTGGACTGATAAATAAAATTGTCCCCAACGACGAACTTGAATCCCAGGCTCTTAAATGGGCAATAGAACTGGCACAAAAAAGCCCCATTGCCGTTCAGATAGCAAAAACCGGCTTTTATCATTCCGAAGATATGAATTATGAAGATCAGTTCGCTTATATGAATGAGGCCTTTGCCCGTTTATGCACTACAGACGATGCAAAAGAAGGGGTTAATGCATTTTTTGAAAAACGTCCCCCTGTCTGGCAGGAAAAATAAGCCATATTCATCCCTTGCAGGCAAAAATGGAATAATAAAATATCGACTTTATGAGGGCACATTATGAGATTTTCAGAAACACGATTGGATATTTTAAAAACCGGAGACGGGTTGGAATTGGATATCCATATTTGGGAACCAGATACCCCCAAGGCAATATTATTGGCCGGCCATGGAGGATTGGCCCATGCGGGTGATTATGTCACACCTGCATTATTTTTTAAAAAAAGGGTATCGCAACTGTGGCCTATGACCTGCGCGGTCATAAACAAAAAAAGGTCTGTATTGACAGGTTTGAACAATTCCTTGAAGATACGAATGTTTTTTTGAAATGGGTTAAAAATCATTATGCAGAGCCTCTTGCAGAAACTATGGA
>JAGLFI010000182.1 GCA_023144585.1 Desulfobacula sp.
TATCATTAACCTCCACTACATCGTCATATTTACCCTGACCGCAACCCCAAACAAACCCCAGAAACACAATAACAATAACAACCAATTTATTTATTTTTTTCATAATAATTCCTTTCGATAGCAAGTTAAAAAACAAGGGCCATCATATTTATTCCAATTTTTAAAGTCAACAAATGAAATTCCTCTGAGCAGCAAAAATGTTTCTGTCTGATGCGTGGATATAATTTCCATCTTCTTTTTTAAAAATTCTTTTTTGAAAAACTTGACATATAGTTTTTTGTTTGTTCTAATATATAGAACTATGTTCTGCATACAGAATTATTTGAAATGATAAGGATTCCAGATATGACCACAGAAAAGAAAAAGTCCATATACCGTCCGACCTCCCCGGCTGTAGAACAGGCAGCTCAATTACTGCTTTGCCTTGGAAAGAACAAAGACAATGATATGGGATTAACAGCCATTTGCAAAAAAATCGGAATCCATAAAAGTAAGGGATTCTCCATATTAAACTCATTGACGCAGTATGATTTAATTATAAAAGACAGCAGAACGAAAACATATTCCCTGGGTCCAGCCCTCATGCCTCTGGCACGAAAAGCCAGAAAAAAGCTTGATATCAACGCCATAGCAAAAAATCCTCTTCAAAAATTGGCCAATGAAACCAAGACAAGCGTGCTGCTGGGGATTATCTGCAACGATCAGTTTTATATTGCAGAAAAATATGACGGAAACGACAAGCTTTCTGTTACGGTCAGACAATACCAGTCTTTGCACATTACCCACGGGTCCCATGGAAAAGCAATTTTTGCATTCCTAAATAAAAAAGACCAGCAAAGAATCATTGATTCAGATCAACTCTTCTTTCATGGGGATTTTGAATCTTTGGACAAAAAAAGACTCCAACAGGAACTCAAGTTTTGTCGTGAAAACGGGTATGCTGTTGATAATGGTGAAATCACACCTGGAATTAAAGCTGTCAGTGCGGCTGTTTTTGATCACAACAATGAGGTAACTGCTGGTATAGTGCTTGTGGGAACGTTTACTGAAGATAAATTTGAAACCTTTGGAAAAATGATTGCATCCACCGGTCGGGCTATTTCAAAACTTGCGGGTGCTCAATTATCATAATTGCATAGAAGACATTACGGACAGACAAATGGAAAAACAAAAAACAAAAATCGTTAAAACAACTACATGGTCTGCAGGCCCTGGATGTCATGGCGGGTGCGGTGTTCTTGTCTATATTAAAGATAATAAGCTGATTAAAATCGAAGATGATCCGGATCACCCCTGGAACCAGGGCCGCCTTTGTGCAAGAGCCCTTGCCATGACCCAGTATATAGATCACAACGACCGGTTAAAATCTCCTCTCAAGCGTACCGGCAAACGGGGGGAAGATCAATTTGTTGAGATTTCATGGGATGAGGCCTTTGATATCATTGAAAAAAAAATGAAAACCATTAGGGATGATTTCGGTCCTGAAAGCATGATTTTTTCAATGGAAACCGGTCGTGACATCGGTCCATGGATCTGTATGCTGGCCTATGCATACGGCAGCCCCAATGTCATGTTTGCTCTCAGCGAAAATGCCTGTTACAGCCCGAGGATTGCTGCCCTTGATACCATCCAGGGAGATTACTCGGTATTTGATGCGGCCCAGTGGCTGGAAGGAAGATATGATAACCCTGAATACAAGGTGCCTGAATGTATGATCATCTGGGGATATAATATCTCTGCCACCTGTCCTGACAACCTGTTTGGCCACTGGATTATTGATTTGATGAAGAAAGGGACAAAGATCATCACCATTGATCCGAGACTTTCCTTTTTTGCCTCCCGTTCAAAATACTGGCTTCAGATCAGACCCGGAACTGATGCTGCCCTTGCTCTGGGATTCTTACATGTCATCATCAAAGAAAAACTCTATGATAAAAATTTTCTTGAAACCTGGACGGATGCCCCAAGACTGATCCGAAATGACACGGGAAAACTATTGAGGGAATCTGATATTACAGCCGACGGATCAAAAGAAAATTTTGTTGGCTTTGATATACAAACAGATAATGTTGTTATCTGGGATACTGCAAAACAAGACTATTCTATTAAATCATCAAAGCCTGCATTAACAGGTGTTTTTGAAATAACACTTTTAAATGAAAGTAAAATTGCATGTACAACTGTCTGGGATAAATTCCAGGAAAGCTGCTCCTCCTATACACCTGAAAAAGTTGAGGAGATCACCCTTGTTCCAGCCCAGGATATTCAAAAAGCTGCCAGGTTTTATGCAAAGGCAAAACCCGGCTCCATTCACTGGGGGGTTCCCATTGACATGACCCCGGAAATCACACCGTTGTGCCATGCCATCGCAGCATTATGGGCTTTGACCGGCAACCTTGATGCCCCGGGGGGCAATGTATTTACCCGATCGGCTTTTAATGCAGTCGCCTATGCTCTGCCGGGTGCCGAAGGCGTGATCAAATTAAAAAATCCAGCCCAGGACAAGCCGCGAATCGGTAAAGATGACTATGGCCCGTTCAATAAATTTATATGGCGATGCCAGACCGACAAGGTCATTGAACAGATTTTCAGTGAAAAACCCTACCCTGTCAAGGGATTGTGGATGCAGACCTGTAACCCTTTATCCGGTATTGGTCTTGATCCGAAGCTCTGGCAAAAGGCGCTTGAAAAGCTTGACTTCATTGTCGGGGTTGATCTATTCATGAACCCGTCCCTTCGCTATGCCGATATTATCCTGCCGGCTGCCACGTTCCTTGAAAAAGACGGGGTACGGTCCTGGTGGGTGCCTTTGCAGACCATTAACAAGGCTGTAACTGTAAAGGGATGCCGGCCTGATGTTGAGATTAACTTTGAATTGTCCCAGCGGTTTGATCCTGATTTTAAATGGGAAACCATCCATGATCTTTTTGATGAAATCCTTGAACCCTCGGGAATGAACTTTGAAACACTTTCTAAAAAAGGATGGGCCCTGCCCCCGGAAAACCATGCCTCAAGACCCTATTTCCGCCATGAAAAAGGCTTGCTGAGATCAGACGGTAAGCCCGGCTTTGTCACACCTTCAGGAAAATTTGAGCTTTATTCCACTTTAAGGGAGGAATGGAATCTTACACACGTACCCTATTTTAAAGAACCGCCCTTTACCCCGGTCTCACGGCCGGATCTGTTTAAGGAATATCCCCTTATCTTAAGCACCGGAAGGCGCTCTCCTGCATTCTTTCATGCTGAGCATCGCAATATTCCCTGGCTGAGAACCCTTGATCCCGACCCTGTGGTGGAAATTCATCCTGAGACAGCGTGCAAAAACAATATATCAAACGGTGAATGGGTGATGGTTGAAAACTGGATGGGTAAAGCAAGATTCAAGGCAAAGGTGACAAAGATTGTCCCACCCTGGATGGTGATGGCAGCCCATGGATGGTGGTTTCCGGAAAAAAAGGATGACCCGCTGTTTCACACCTTTGAATCCAACATCAATATGCTGATTCCCATGAATGAACAGGGAAAGGACGGCCTGGGTGCACCCATCAAGCACCTTTTATGCAGAATAAGAA
>JAGLFI010000183.1 GCA_023144585.1 Desulfobacula sp.
CTGCCATGGTAAAAACCATGGCAGATAATGGGATGATTGGCTTTTTGGGTGCGGGTGGCCTTAGCCTTAAAAAAATTGAAAAAAATATTATCGAGCTTACAAACGCCCTGAAAGATAAACCCTTTGGCTTTAACCTGATTCACTCCCTGGGGGATTCGGCCCATGAAATGGCTACGGTTGACCTTTATTTAAAATATGGTGTCAAGCTTATCAGTGCAGCAGCCTTCATGCGCATGACCCCTGCCCTTGTATACTATCGAATTAAAGGAATTTATAAAGACGATAAAGGACATATTATTACGCCCAATCATATCATCGCAAAAGTATCAAGGATTGAAATTGCACGACAATTCTTCTCACCATCCCCGGAGAAATTGATTAACATCCTCCTTGAAAAGGACTTGATTACAAATCAGGAGGCAAAGCTGTCCCAATATATTCCCATGGCCCAGGATCTGACGGCAGAAGCCGATTCAGGCGGACATACGGACAACCGCCCGGCACTGGCCTTATTGCCGACCATGATTGCACTAAAAAATGAATTCATGGAAACATACAAGTATAAAGAGCCGCTGTGTGTTGGGCTTGCAGGGGGAATTGCCACCCCGCAATCAGCTGCTGCCGCCTTTTCAATGGGAGCCGCCTATATACTCACGGGATCCATCAATCAATCCTGTATTGAAGCCGGAATCTGCGAAGATGTTAAAAAAATGCTGTGCCAGGCTGAACAGGCAGATGTTGCCATGGCACCTGCTGCTGATATGTTTGAGATCGGCGCAAAGGTCCAGGTTTTAAAACGAGGGACCATGTTTCCTGTGAGAGCCGATAAGCTTTATAAATTTTATAAGGCTCACAATAGTTTTGATGAGATTGACGAAAAATCAAAACAGGAGATTCAGGAGAAGTTTTTGCAGTCAACTTTTGAAGAGGCCTGGGACGCCACAAAAGACTTTTTCCAACAAACCGGAAATATTAAAGAAATCAAAAGAGCCCAAAATGATCCAAAACATCAAATGGCTCTCGTTTTCAGATCCTATCTTGGTCTTTCGTCCAAATGGGCAATTCAGGGTATTCCCCAAAGAAAAATGGATTACCAGATCTGGTGCGGCCCTGCCATTGGTGCCTTTAACCAGTGGGTGAAAGGCAGTTTTCTTGAAACCCATGAAAACCGTAGAACTGCTGAAATCGCTTTTAATCTCATGTTCGGTGCCTGTATATGTATCAGAGCATCTATTTTAAGAACCCAGGGGATTGAACTGCCAATGGATGCAAGCCTATTTAAGCCCATGAGGGAAAAGGAAATTTTCACCTTTCTTTAGTCACCTCTATTCTATGTAAAACTTTTGTCAAATTCTGATCTATCGGGTGATTCCCCTGTCTCAAAATAGTATATTGCCTACAATTTTAATTATTTAAATTCAAATCTTTGATTATGAGTAAAAAAAACAATAAACACCAGGCTAATTGCATTGCCATCATCGGGATGGGATGTATCTTCCCAGAATCCAGTAATTTAAAAGAATATTGGCACCTTCTGTTTAACGGCATTGATGCGATCGTTGATATTCCGGATGATACCCATTGGAAATTAAAAGACTATTTTGATCAGGACCCATCCACACCAGACCATATCTATTGCAAAAGAGGCGGTTTTCTCCCGTCTGTAACCTTTGATCCTTTAAGTTACGGCATCCCGCCCAATAATATAGAAGCCACGGACACCTCCCAACTTCTGGGACTTGAAGTAGCAAGGATGGCCCTTGAAGATGCCGGATACCCAATGAATCATCCTGCTCTTGAACAAAAAAAAGTTAATGTGATTTTGGGGGTCACCGGAACCCAGGAACTGGTTATTCCTTTAGGTGCACGGCTTGGTCATCCTATCTGGAAAAAGGCCTTGGAAGATTCCGGAATCAGTGATGAAAAAAAAGAAGAAGTCATTCAACGGATACAAGGCGATTATGTCCAATGGCAGGAAAACTCCTTTCCGGGCCTTCTTGGCAATGTTGTTGCCGGCAGAATCGCAAACCGTTTAAACCTTTCCGGAACAAATACAGTGACCGATGCTGCCTGTGCAAGTTCTTTGTCTGCTATTCATACGGCGGTTATGGAACTTATTTCCAAAAAATGCGATATGTCCGTTACCGGTGGTGTGGATACATTGAATGATATTTTCATGCATATGTGCTTTGCAAAAACAGGGGTTTTGTCACACACCAGTGATGCGAAACCATTTTCAAAAGATGCCGACGGTACTGTCCTGGGTGAAGGTATCGGGATGCTGGTTTTAAAACGTCTTGAAGATGCTCAAAAGGATAACGATAGAATTTATGCCGTCATTAAAGGAATCGGCACTTCAAGCGATGGCAGGACCTCTGCCATTTACGCTCCGAATTCAAAAGGACAACTTAAAGCATTAAACGAAGCTTACCACGAGGCAGGTATTGATCCTTCCACGGTTGAACTTGTGGAAGCCCATGGAACCGGCACACGGGTTGGCGATAGAGTGGAGTTTTACGCATTAAAAAAATGTTTTGAACAATCTTCGGGAAAGAATCAAACCACCATTAGTTCGGTTAAATCCATGATCGGCCATACCAAGGCTGCTGCAGGAGCTGCAGGGATTATAAAGACCGCTCTCTGCCTTTACAACAAGATCCTTCCCCCTACGTTAAAAGCTTTGGAACCTGACCCGGAACTTGATATCAACAATTCTTCGTTTTATTTAAACCCCGAATCTAAACCCTGGGTATCGAGATCAGCATTAAAATCACCTTTAAAATCATCGAATCATCCCAGAAGATCAGGTGTCAGTGCATTTGGTTTTGGCGGAAGTAATTTCCATGTGGTTTTGGAAGAATACACTCCTTTAAAGTCTCATGTTTCCTGGGACGGGGCCATACAAATCATTGCTTTTTCATCAGATACAAAAGATGGACTTTTGGACAAACTCTATACGTTTAAAACAGATTTAAATGAGGCAGGAGATGTTCAGGAAACCAGGCAGACCATCGCCTGGAAGTCCTATGAATCAAGACGGAACTTTTCAGTCAGCCATGATTTCAGACTGCTGATTGTTCACAAAAGAGATGACGATATTCAAAAAAGTCTAAATAATGCCAACAAAAGCATTGATACTGGCAGATCACAACCAAATATCTATTTTTCGTCCGCCAAAAGACCCGGAGATAAATCAGGAAAACTTGGCTTTTTATTTCCAGGCCAGGGAAGCCAGTACACCGGCATGGGAAAAGATCTTGTCTCCGTATTTCCGGAAGCTTTAGAAGCATTAGAAAAGGCAGCAGATATCTTTTCCAAAGAAAGCAACACTGCATCAGAATACAAACCATTAAACGAATATATATTCCCTCCCCCACTCCATTTGCAGACAAAATCAAACTCGGAAGAAGACCTTCGCCAAACCGATATTGCCCAGCCAGCGATAGGTGCAATATCACTTGCCATGATCAAAGTATTAAAAAGATTTGGTATAACACCGGGAATAACCTGTGGTCACAGTTTTGGAGAATTATCAGCCCTTTGTTCAGC
>JAGLFI010000184.1 GCA_023144585.1 Desulfobacula sp.
TAACAAACCGGAATTAAGAGCAAAGGGAGATCTACGTCTTGAAACTATCCCACAGCCTTGTTTTCTGGCATAAAACAAAAAATAAATTTAGAAAATATAGAAACGGGTTTTCTCAAAACTATTTTTGAAAAAAATTCATAGTTTCTGCAAGAGGCTCAATAATTAAAGTGCTTAAATTATAAACAGTCAGGATTTTCAGCAAATATCATGCTCATTAATTGTGTACGGATTTTTGGACTGTTAAAGTCCTTGTAGTTGACCTGATCATGGCTTATAGACTTCTTGACATTTATATGGAATTGATGGAAGCTTGAGAGAAATTTAAAGAGATATTTACATTCTATGGGACGGCATTCAATGAAAGATAAAAAAAAGAAGAAAAACATAGTGATCAGGTTTATGGAATGGATTATCAGGGGAAATAAAAGAGCAGCAGAAAAAGGCACCCTGTGTAAATCATGAATCAATAAAAAGTAACCGGCCTGTCAGGTGGGTTAGGATTAAAAAAATAGAACGTAGGGTTGATATATGAGTTCAAGAATTAAAGGAATACTGCAAAAAATCAATTTTATTGAAGCAGATATGGAGCTGCATAAACAGATTCTGTTTTCCATGCCATCTGATAATAAGATAGAAATTGAAGAGACTATTGATAAAATTGCAGGCCTGAAAAAACAGATCAATGAGTTAAGGCAGGAAATCAAGAAAACAGATAAAGATGAATATGATAAAATTATCGCCATCGAACGAGCTGCAGAAATTTTTCGGCAGATATCCAAAGATAAAAAATATATCCATGTGAATACCTTAAATGAAACAGGCGAGTGCTTTATTACATTCAATGATGGAACAAGGCTGGACTGTCTGGTGGTGGCAAAGGAAGAAAATGGGAATTGGACAGTCCTCACGTTAGAGGGAGAAACTAAAGAGTATCCAGGCGGATTTGTGCAATAAGGGGAAAAAATGTTAAATTATAAAGAATGGTTTAAAAGATCCTTGGGTTTGTTTACAGGCGTTGTCATGCTGTTTATTGCAATAAATGTTGCATCATCTGAAGAGAATTTTCATATTGACCAGTTTATTTCGCCTGATACCTGCAGCGGATGCCATTCGGAAATTTTTGAACAATGGGAAAATTCCATGCATAACCTTGCCCATAAAGATCCTGTGTATTTAAGGGTGGCACAATTTCTTCGCAAAGGGCTGACAGATGCAGGAGAGATAAAAGAAGCCGAATCCTGTGTAAAATGTCATACACCAGTGGGGTATGTGACAGGATTTCCCAAGAAATTGACAGATGATTTATCTAAAACGGCTGAGATTGCAACACAGGGTATTCAATGTGATTACTGCCATTCTGTTGAATCGGTAAAACAAATGTATAATAACGGACTTGTATTGAAACCGGGTCAGGGCGAAGATGAACCGGGTCTCAAGTATGGTCCTTTTGATGATTCAACCCCTGATTTTCATGAAGCAAAGTTTTCCAGACTGCATACTGAATCTGAGATTTGCGGAACCTGCCATGATGTGAAACATGTGGCCTTTGGAACTGAGATAGAAACCACTTACACGGAATGGAAGAACGGTCCTTATAATTCAAAAGATTCCAAAAAGAAAATTACCTGCCAGGGATGTCATATGTACCAAAGACCGAATTTTCCTGCCACCGGATCGACAAAGAGACCTGAAAATCCAGGTGCTGCAACAGATTACAGCGATGAAAGGCCTCATATCTTTACCCATTACTTTGTGGGGGGCAACTCGTCTGTCCCGGGCAAATTTGGCGGACAGGGAAAAACCCGGATGGCCGTTGAACGGCTTGAAAATGCAGCAACTCTGTTTGTTGATACTTCCAGAATCAGTCAGAAAAAGCTGGATATCACCGTAACCAACGTGGGAGCCGGGCATTCAATCCCTACAGGAGTAGGTGATCTTCGACAGGTATGGCTTGAAATTACTATCCAGGATAAGGATAATAAGACAAGCTTTCAGGCCGGTGTGTTAAATGATAGACATGAATTGCCCAAAGATGCTGTGATTTTTCGGACTGTTTTTGGAGATGGAAAAGGAAATCCGGTTATAAATATTGCAAAGGCAAAACAAATCCTGACAGATAACAGAATAAAAGCAAAGCAGAGCATCACCGAAATAATAAATCTTCTTGTGGTGCCGAAAAAAGAATCCCTGGTAATCGTTCGGTTATTATACCGTGGTATGCCTCAAAAGATTTTAAACCTGATTCCGGGAAAACCGATTGAACCCTTGCCAATAGTGGAGATGGCAAAGGTTCAACAACAAATTTAGAACGGCCAGAAATTATTGTCGTTCCAGACGCTTTCAATCAGCGATTCTTCCAGAGACATCAGTTTCTTCAGATGGGTTTTTTCCCAGACAGAAAGCCAGTTGTACATTTTTTTTTCTTCCGAATCTGTGGCTTCCTCTGACCTTTGAGCATACATTTTTACTGCCTTTTGTTCAAACCCGATGGCGGCTGTAATGGCTGTGGCCTCAAAGCTTGCAGCATCGATCTTGTCTGTTAAGGTTTGATCAAGAATGTCCGGAGCCGTTACGGCTCCGCCATCATTCTCAAAGCCGCCGGCCATGAATTTGCCATCTTTCATATAGGCTTTAAATTGTTTTTCAAGGATATTCATATGCTCTTGCTCATCATCAACAAGATCTTTAAAAAAGGCTTTGACCTCATCATTTTCTGCATGATCCATTGCTTTCTGATAAAGGCTTTTACCTTTTCTTTCTATGAGAAAAGCATTTTTTAATATAGTTAATGTATTTGATTTGTCCATGTTCATTCTCCTGTTTCCGGTTGAAGGGTTTCAACTAGTAAAAACAAGATTACATGATGTTACAGAGAATATCAAGCAGGACAAATGATCTAATGATCTTGCCAGGGCAATCGCATGTAAAATAAAAAACTATTCTTAATATCATCCATAAAAAATAAAAATTTTAAAATAGCAGCTTTACTTTAACCCGGCCGGGGCATGCTTGCGATGAATCCGATTGAACTTCTTACAGCTTTTAAATTTCGTTGCGCTTACCGGCAAAAACTCGCTACGCTCAGACACTTTGTCGGTCTTAACGCTCCACTGCATCAAGAATCTGTACAGAAGCCCAATCAACGATTCCCTGCAACCATACCCCGACTTCTGCGGTAATCCAGAGCCAAACCCTATTTGAGATTTTCAGGATAATTTGGGAAAAAGTACGGACTTATAGACGAGGATAGTCTGGAATATTTTTTGAATCCTGGATACCCAACCCTATAGCCAGAGTAGTAAACACAATTTGAATGTTCAAATGCCTGTCAAATCTTCAAAATTTTATCAAGATTAGAAATGGTATCATTGATTTTCTGGATGTCTTATGGCAGTTTTGACAAGGATAATGAGTCATAACTCGAATCATGCTCTCAATTCTTTACATTATCAGTCGATTAAAATAATTCAACAAAAATACATTTAGTTTTTTACACCCAATACACAAAAATTATAAAAGTAGCAGGGCAT
>JAGLFI010000185.1 GCA_023144585.1 Desulfobacula sp.
AAGCACCGGTTACACTTGAGAATACACTGGTGGGTGAAAATTGTAAATTAAAGGGCGGGGTTTTTAAAGGTGCTGTCTTTGTCGGTGACAATTCATTTGGGTCCGGGGCACACGTAAGAGAAGGCACCATATTTGAAGAACACGCGAATGCCGCCCATACCGTGGGTCTCAAACAGACGATTTTGTTTCCCTTTGTAACCCTGGGCAGTTTGATTAATTTTTGTGATTGTTTTATGGCTGGAGGAACAAGCCGTAAAGATCATTCTGAAGTCGGGTCTTCTTTTATTCATTTTAATTATACACCAAACCAGGACAAAGCCACACCCTCCATGATGGGGAATGTCCCGCACGGGGTCATGCTGAAGTCTAAACCGATTTTTTTAGGCGGGCAGGGTGGTCTTGTCGGGCCTGTCAGGATTGGATATGGTTGTATTACAGCAGCCGGTTCCATTATCAGAAAAAATGAATTAAAAAATGACCGGATTATACTTGGCGGCTCTTTCAAGGATGGATCCATTCCAAGGCAATTTCATGTTTATAAAAATGTGGGCCATATCTTTAATAACAATATTTATTATATAGCAGGTCTTGTTTTATTGAAATATTGGTATGAGCATATACGACCACTTTTTGTTTATGATGATTTTTCCCGAAGCTTGGTCAAAGGTATGCAGGATAATTTAATTCATTGTATTATAGAGAGAATTCAACGGTTAAAAATTTTTTGTGAGAAATTAAATCTGTCAAAAAAAATATTTTTATCAAAAACAAAGGATAAAAAATCAAAATTAATTTTAACTCATGAAAAGGCAATGGAAAATTTTAAACTGGCGGAAAAAATATTTAAAATAGAATATGAAAACAATAATTTAAATAAAGAGGGTGAAACTTTTATTCGGGTTATTAAAAAAAAAATAGACCAGACAGAAGACCGGACAGAAAAAAAATATATACAGGTCATTCGAAGTCTGGAGCCTGGAGAAAGTGAAAAAGGCAGTCAATGGTTGTTTAATATTGAACAGGCAATGGTGAAAAAATTATTAATCTGATTTAATTGGCAGGACAAAAAAATGGGAACACTTTTTGGAACAGATGGGATCAGGGGAGTTGCTAATAAATATCCTATAACCTGTGAAGTTGCAATAAAAACAGGACGTGCAGTCGGACTCTTTATTAAAGAAAGCGGGTTTAATGCCGTGATTATAGGAAAAGATACCCGGATTTCCGGGGATATGCTGGAGTCTGCCCTTGCGGCAGGTGTCGCATCAACCGGTATAGATGTTCTGCTGGCCGGTGTCATACCCACACCCGGGGTGGCATATTTGTGTTCTGTTGTTAAAGGGGCGGGTGCGGGAATTGTTATATCTGCTTCTCATAACCCTTATCAGGATAATGGGATCAAGATTTTTAAACATGAAGGAGAAAAGCTTTCAGACGATGAGGAAACTCAAATTGAGGACTATATCCTTAATTCTGAGAATGTTTCACAGGGAAGTGTGGGGAAAATAGCCATAATTTCAGAAGGGCTGGAAAAGTATTCTGATTTTCTATTAACTGGGTTTCCTTTTAAGAAACTTGATAAAAAATTAAAACTAATTATCGACAGTTCAAACGGGGCGGCGTCAAAAATTGGACACATGGTCTTTAATGATAAGTTGTTTGATGCTCAATTTATATATGATTCTCCTGATGGGAAGAACATCAATAATGATTGCGGGTCGCAGCACACACAAGAACTTCAAAGATTAGTCGTTCAGAAAAAAGCAGACATTGGCATTGCCTTTGATGGCGATGCTGACAGGCTTATCGCTGTTGATGAAAAAGGTAGCGAGATTACAGGGGACCGTATCCTTGCTGTCTGCGCAAAGTTTGCAAAAGATCAGAGAAATTTAAAAGAAAATATAGTTGTAAGTACAATTATGAGCAACATTGGCTTAAGCAATACCTTTGACAGTCTTGGGATTCATCATATTAAAACTGAGGTTGGCGATCGAAAGGTTCTTAAGAAAATGAAAGAATCAGGCGCTGTTATAGGTGGTGAGAATTCCGGTCATATGATCTTCCTGGATTACCATTCAACAGGAGATGGGATACTTTCGGCTTTAAGGCTGCTTGAGATTATGGTAAAAACAGGTCAATCATTATCGAGTCTTGCATCTATAATGACGGTTTATCCCCAGGTGCTTATGAATGTGGAAGTGGATGCATCACGTCCTGATTTTATGAAAATTGAAACAATTGTAGATACAATCAAGGCTGTTGAAAGAAAACTGGCTGATAAAGGGCGGGTTTTGATCCGATATTCAGGCACTCAGCCCTTACTTCGGGTAATGGTAGAGGGACAAGATCAGAGTATTGTTGAAAGATATTGTCTCGATATTTGTCAAAGCATTAAAAAGAGTTTTGAGTTGTAAGGGATAAAGTTTATTTTCTCCTTACAATTCAAAATTCAAAATTCAAAATTTTTTAGTCTCTGCTGCCGCCAAAAATGTGCAGCATCATTATAAACATATTGATAAAGTCAAGATATAAGGCAAGCGCTCCCATTAATGCGCCTTTGCGAATCATTGCACCGGATGCATTATCAGGAAGGGAAACAGCCATGGTTTTTAATTTTTGGGTGTCATAGGCGGTCAGGCCGATAAAAACCATAACGCCGATATAGGAAATGACCATTTGCATGGCTGAACTCTGGATAAACATATTAACAACTGAGGCAACAATTATGCCGATCAGTCCCATGAACATAAATCCACCAAGGGAGGTCAGATCTTTTTTAGTCACCATTCCATATACACTGCAGGCAAGAAAGGTCAGAGCACAAATCATAAACGTAGAAACAATGGATGTGGCAGTATACCGAAGAAAAATATAAGACAAGGTGATGCCATTTAAAATTGAATAAATTGTAAACAGGGCCGTGGCAGTTGTCGCTTTGATTTTTTGAATTCTTGCACTTAGAAAAAATACAAATCCCAGTTCTGCAAAGATCAGTATCATAATTAAACCGGGGGTTCCATATATGAGTTGAACCATGGCTTCGTTGTGAGATACATAGTATGCAGTAAAACCTGTAAGAGCAAGTGCGATGGCCATCCAATTATATACGCTTCTGATAAATGAATTGGTTTTTACCAGTACAGCAGTTTGTGAAATCGAAGAGTATGATTTCATTTTATTCCTCCAAATAAGTTGTTATTTACATGACAATATAACACGGAAGGGCGATATTTCAAGATTATAATTTAGTTAAGTATCGAAATAATAATATTTTGGTTGATAGATTAAAAAGTTTACATAATATATATTATCAGACCTTGATGGAATGTATCGCTCTTAAGCAAAATTTTTATTTATTGTATACCGAGCCTCTTGCAGAAATAAATAATAATTTACATTTTTTTATTTTTACAAGGCTTAATAATTGATGCAAAGCTGTTACCATGGTATATTTCAATTGTTTAATCACCACAAAAAAATAACTGAGCCAAGGAAGCAGCTTTATGAGAAAATTATCACAAATTT
>JAGLFI010000186.1 GCA_023144585.1 Desulfobacula sp.
AGGTTAAAAACAGGAGTATAATTCATTGAAAAAATATACATATAGTGCAAAAAGATCAGACAATAAAGAAAATTGGTGCGTCATTGACGCAAAAGATAAAATTCTCGGCAGGCTTGCATCACAGGTGGCATATAGAATTCGTGGGAAGCATAACCCTCTTTTTACGCCCCATGTT
Organism: Desulfobacula sp.; assembly: GCA_023144585.1. Classification (GTDB taxonomy): domain Bacteria; phylum Desulfobacterota; class Desulfobacteria; order Desulfobacterales; family Desulfobacteraceae; genus Desulfobacula. Next base: position 176 of record JAGLFI010000186.1, read on the forward strand.
GATACCGGTGACTGGGTTGTTGTAATCAATGCAGATAAAATCCGTATGACCGGTAAGAAATTGGACAAAAAAAAATATTACCGGCATTCAGGATATATTGGCAGCCTTAAAACCACTACAGCAAAAGAGCTGCTTAAGAAAAACCCTGAAGAGCTTATTAAAAAGGCCGTTAAGGGTATGCTCCCTAAAAATCGGCTTGGTAGAAAATTGGGTAAAAAATTATTTGTATACACAGGTGATCAGCACCCCCATGCTGCTCAAAAACCTGAAGCACTTGAAATTTAAGAAAAAAAGGACGCGATAATTATCAATGGAAAGTGGAAACGTCTTTTATGCGACGGGTAAAAGGAAAGATTCTGTAGCCAAAGTATGGTTAACACCCGGTAATGGTAAGATTGTGGTCAATAATAGAGATTTGAACGAATACTTTGAGTTGAATGTAACAAGAGATTTGCTTTTATCTCCCTTGGTTCTTACTGAAAGCACTGACACTTTTGATGTTAAAGTGACAGTAATGGGTGGTGGAAAATCCGGCCAGGCTGGTGCTATTCGCCTTGGTGTTTCCAAAGCACTTGAACTTTCAGATCCTGATCTTCGAGGGGTTTTAAAAAGTGCAGGCTTCCTCACAAGGGATGCAAGAAAAAAAGAACGTAAAAAATATGGTAAAAAAGGCGCAAGAGCAAGTTTCCAGTTTTCAAAAAGGTAGTCTTTTTTATACATATTGTACCATTGGTACAAAGTTATCAATTAAAACCATCAGGGACAAAAAATATTCTTTTTGTCCCTTTTTGTATTGGGGAATGAAAAAGAGAAATGAAGACGTATCTGTTTTATGATATTGAAACCAGCGGTTTAAACCATGCATTTGATCAGATATTAACATTTGCCTGCATCCGAACCGATCTTGAGCTCAATGAAATTGACAGGCAAACGATCACTATCCGTTTGCGCAAAGATATTGTGCCGTCAGCAAGAGCTTTTTTAACCCATGGTTTAACCTATAAAGAGTTAGAACTTGGGATTAGTGAGTATGAAGCTGCCCTTAAAATTTATAAAATATTAAATACGCCCGGCACCATAAGCCTTGGGTATAATTCATTAGGATTTGATGATGAATTTTTAAGGTTTCTGTTTTATCATAACCTTTTGGATCCCTATACGCATCAATACAGCAATGGGTGCTCCAGAATGGATATTATGCCCGTTACTGTAATCTTCAGGGTGTTTCATCCAGCGGGTTTAAGGTGGCCTCAAATTGATGGAAAGCCGAGTTTAAAACTTGATTTGATTTCCCTGGAAAATAATTTTGTAACATCAGGCCGTGCCCATGAAGCACTGAATGATGTTGAAGCGGTTATTCAACTGAGTAAAATTTTATTTGCGCAAAAAGATATCTGGAAATATTCCCTTAATTTTTTCAATAAGACAAGAGATGAGTTAAGAATAAATAGTATTGAAAAAGGTATTAATATTCAAAATATGCAATTTAAGGTCTGTCTTATGGTATCGGCATCGTTTGGGTCTAAAGTGAATTATATGGCACCTGTCATCCATCTGGGCCAATCGTTTGCATATAAAAATCAAACTCTCTGGTTACGACTTGATGTGGACGATATTTTAGGTCTGGATACAGGTCTGGACATAAAAGATACTTTTGTTATAAGAAAGCGTCCTGCAGATGCTTTGATTGTATTGCCCGCCCTTGACAGGTTTTGGGACAGGCTGCCCAAATCCTCACAACAATCTGCCATTGGTAATATAGAGAAAATTCGTCTTCAATGGGAAAAGTTTTTTGAGTTTAACCTATATCATCGTGAGTATAAATATGCCTTTATTCCCGATATGGACCCGGATGCAGCACTTTATCAGGATGGTTTTTTTTCTGTGCAGGAGAAAAATCAAAGCGCTTTGTTTCATAAGGCTCAGGATCATAAAAAGTACGAAATCTTAAAAAAAATAAAAAGTCCGCGGATAAAAATTTTAGCAAGTCGTATTATTGCCCGAAATTTTGAAGATAAAATAGATCAAACTGATCAAACTGGGCAGACCGGCGAGACTGAATATCATTTTTGCCTGGCCAAGCTGAGCTCTTCGTTGGAGAAAGATCAGATCATTGGATACAAAAATGATAGTAAATTCAATTGCAAACAAGGGTTGCAGGAGCTAAAAGAAGTCGAACAAGAGGTTTTAAATCCAAACCAGGAGACTAAAAAAATGCTCCACTGGATAAAAGAGTATATAGAAAAGCTATAATTTATTCTGCTCATTCTTTTCAGTTCGTCAATCTGCGCGTCATGAATAAATTTACTTAAGATAGTTTCATAATTACTTTCAAGGTTTAAAATTTTTAACCCCATTAAAAGGTGAGTGCTTGAGTAGTCAGTAATAACTCTGGCGATTTGAGCCTTTAGGGGAAGAGTGCCGACAGGTTTGTCCTGATCCATGTTAATCAGGACGATTTTTATTAAGATCTCTTCATTTGGTTTGATTTCACCCAGGAGATTCAAGTTATTGTTTCTTTTCTTAGGAGCTATGAGGCCAAGTCCGGTAAGGGAGACATCTCTAACCGAAAAGTCTCTTGAGCTGGAATATTCAAGATTGTTATATAAGATTTTTCCTTTAATGATATGTTTTGTGCTTAGCGGTAATCGAAAAGCAGATCTGATATTGGTTTCTTTTATAGGTAACTCATATTTCAACAGGACAGCAGGTACATTTGTTTTGTTGGCAAGCGCGTATTGATCTATCAGTTTGAAATGACTGCATTCTACTCCTGCCCTTATTTTTCTATTTTTAGCATGAATAATGGTTGTCAGGTGGAGTTCTTTGAAAGCTGTATTTTTTGAAAATGGTGTAAGAGGTTGGGCGATAGTTATCGCCTCATTATCGAAATCGATATCGTAAATGATGGATGCTCGGGAATAAGGTGATAGAGAATTCATATTAAAAATTATATTCACCCCGACAGAGGGTAAAAATATTTTATTTATATCAAATCCCATTGTACAAAAAATATTCAGGCAGTACCTGAAGAACAGGTACTGCCTGAATGAATCCTAAGGATCTTATTTTACAGCTTCTTTTAATGCTTTTCCAGGGACAAATTTTGGTACATTTCTGGCAGGAATATCAATTTCTTTTCCTGTTTGAGGATTTCTTCCTTTTCTGGCTTTTCTATGAGCTGTCTTGAATGTTCCAAAGCCAACCAGTGTAACAGAGTCATTGTTAGAAAGAGCTTCTGTAATTGCTTTGATTGTGCAGTCAACTGCAGCTTGAGCTTCTTTCTTACTGTTAAGTACTTCTGAAACCTTGTTGATTAAATCGCCTTTGTTCAT
>JAGLFI010000187.1 GCA_023144585.1 Desulfobacula sp.
ACCGTGTTTGGCCTTCCTGAATCAAAAGTCGGGTCATTGTTAAAAGGGTTTAAAACAAAGTTTCCAAAAATACGGCTGGGTTTTCGGGCTGATTTTCTTGTGATTGAAGTCAAAATAATTTTATTTAATTTTTTTAAAAACAAAAAGAAGGCAAGGTCTGATATTGCGGGAGCAAAACAATGGGTTATTTTGCAGCTTAAAAAGAAAATGGTGTCCGAACAAGGATTGACCATTGCCCAGGAGGTCGGGTATTTATTGACTAAACAAGGCAAAACCCTTGCCATTGCAGAGTCTTGTACCGGCGGTCTGATTTCAAATATGGTGACTGATGTTGGGGGCAGTTCAAATTATTTTTTATTTTCAGGTGTTACCTATTCCAATGATGCAAAAATTAATATTTTAGATGTTAGAAAAGAAACCATAATTGAATTCGGGGCAGTTCATGAACAGACCGCTCTTGAAATGGCCCAGGGTGCAAGACGTATAGCTGGTGCTGATTTTGCCATCTCAACCACTGGTATTGCTGGACCCGGCGGCGGCACAAAAGAAAAACCGGTGGGCATGGTATGTATCGGCATTGCAGGTTCTGAGCTTTCAAAGGCAAAAACATATAGGTTTTCCTTTGATGACAGGGTGATGAATAAAAAAATATTTGCCTTGATGGCTTTAGAACTTTTACGACGACATCTGGTTTTGATGGCCAAAACACCTTAAAAACCAGGCCAGGGTTTCAATCTCAAACTCTGCCTGATCTTTTTTTGCGGTCATCTGGTGATCCCCATTTTTATGGATAATCAATTGTTTGGGTTCCTTTGCCAGGTTGTAGATATGGTTGGCATTTGAAACCGGAACCACTTCGTCTGCGTCTCCATGGAAAATAAGCACATTGGCCAGATCTTTTGCTTTATCCAGAATATTAAAAAGAAGATTGTTTTTAAAAAAGCTCAAGGGCAGAGCAGGCCTGTCTTCATTGGCATCTGTGGGGATATTTTCAATGGTGAGACTTTTTGCAGGTGCAGAGCAAAGGACTGCCCCGCAAAGATGGATATCCATTTTTAAAAGTGTTTCCCAGGCATTAATACAAGTAGAACCTCCCATACTGGACCCAAAAACAGCAATGTTTCGGCTTGTCTTTTCAAGGAATAAGATATGCGTTACAGCATTAATAAAATCATTGGTTCGTTTTTCAAGGGAAGTGTCTTTGATAAAGTCACCCTGGCTTTCACCGCAGCCCCTGTGATCAAACTGGAAAAAGGCAATATTATTCTGGACAAGAAGTTTTGCCATCACCTTTTGCTTTGCAGATTCTTTTGACCCTTCAAGACCATGGGAACCAACAACAAGGGGAGGAGATTTTACTTTAGGCAGGTGCAGAATGCCTTTGAGTAAAAAACCATGGGAGACAAATTCAATATCTTTTGACAAGGGTTTCATAACTTGTCTTTATGCCATTAAACCCTTATAATATCAAGTTTTGAAAATATGGATAAATCAAAGGTTGAAAAAATAAATATTATGGCAATTAAGAAAAGAAAAGCATATGAGCTGGAAATCATTGATCTTGCCTTTGGGGGCAGGGGACTTGCAAAGCCGGATGGTTTCCCGGTTTTTATCGACCGGTGTGTCCCGGGTGATGTGGTATTTGTTAAAATAACAAAAAAGAAAAAATCCTGGGCCGAAGGAAAGCTGATAAAAATTTTAAAAGAATCTCCCCTGAGAAAAGAGGCAAAATGTCTTTACTGCAATTTTTGTGGGGGGTGTAAGTGGCAGCAGATCGGGTATGATCTCCAGCTTGAATATAAAAAAAGACATGTACAAGAATCCATCGAGCATATTGGCGGGCTGAAAAATATTTTAGTGAAAGATGTTATCCCGTCTGATCCGATTTTTGAATACCGCAATAAAATGGAATTTTCCTGTTCTTCAAAAAGATGGCTTCTGCCTTGGGAACTTGATGATCAGGAGATTAAAAAAGGATTTGGTATAGGACTTCATGTACCGGGCATTTTTGATAAGGTCATTGATATTAAACAATGTGAAATTATGCCAAACTTAGGCAATCAGATATTGGAAGATGTTAGAACTTTTATAAAAAAATCCGACCTTCCAGCCTATCATCTGAGATCCCATGAAGGGTTCTGGCGGTTTTTAATGCTAAGGCACTCTGTGGCTTTTGATACATGGATGGTTAATATTGTCACCCAAGAGAAAAAGATTGATGTGGTTCAGGACCTTGCAGCCGTATTATCACAAAAATATCCACAGATTAAATCCATCGTGAATAATATTATTGATTCTAAATCCGGTGTTGCAACCGACATAGAAGAAATTACCCTCCATGGTGAAAATTATATAAAAGAAAAGTTGGGAAAATTTATTTTTAAAATATCGGCTAATTCATTCTTTCAGACCAACACAAGGTCTTGTGAAAAATTATATTCCAAAGTATCGGAATATGCTGCATTGACAGGCAAAGAAATGGTGATGGATCTTTATTCCGGAACCGGTACAATCCCCATATGGCTTTCTGATCAGGCAAAAATGGTGAATGGCATTGAAATTGTGCAAAGCGCTGTTGTTGATGCAAAATTCAATACCAGGCTTAATAAAATTGAAAACTGTGAATTTTTTGAAGGGGATATCAAGGATGTTCTGCCACGATTAAAATCAAAACCCGATGTGATGATTATTGATCCTCCAAGAGTCGGTATGCATAAAGACGTTGTTCGACAGGTACTTTTAATGGGTCCTGAAAAAATTGTCTATGTATCCTGCAATCCTGCAACCCTTGCCCGGGACCTTGAAATGCTCACCCCAAAATATGAGACCTGCGAAATTCAACCAATAGATATGTTCCCCCATACCTATCATATTGAATCTGTTGCACTGCTTTTAAAAAGGTGAGCTTTATGCTTTTGATGTCTCTCCTTTGGGGTTAGAGAACAGACAGTTTAGAATAATCATATCATCTTCTTTTTCTGTTGTGACGGTATAAGGCAACTTTTGAAACAGTTTTATCATCCCCTTGTTTTCAGGAGAGGTATAGGCCACAAGCCCTTTGATTTTATTATCATTGGCGGCCCTTGTCAGTTTCCTCTGGAGAATTTGGGCGATTCCCATACTCTGGTATTCTCGGGATACGGAAAATGCAATTTCAGCCATATTGATAATGGAATTTCGAAAATATTCACCCACGGCAATAATTTTTTCAAACCCCAGTTCACCAATCGTTGCAACAATGGTCAGATCATTGATATAATCAATTTCAAATGTTGTATCAATCTGATCATGAACAAAACTCTTTTTTTCATGAAAAAACCGTGAGACAATATCCCCCCGGTTCATGGTATAATAGTGTTCCTGAATACTTCTTTCATCAATGGGTTTGGCAGGTCTGAACATGATAGAAATTCCATTAATCGTGATGGTTTCTTCATATTTTAAAGGATAGACCCCTTTAATAGCCTGTTTGAATCTCCTGCCTATATCAATTAAATCCAATTCCTTGG
>JAGLFI010000188.1 GCA_023144585.1 Desulfobacula sp.
AAGGTTCAAATAATTTGGTTTTTTCAGTGTCAGATATCCCTTTGCCGTTATCAGCAATTTCAATTCTTACAATTTTTAAAATCTCATCATAAGAGACATCAAAGAGAATCATCCCGCTTTTATTTACTGCATATACGGCATTGTCAGTCAGATTAATAAATGCCTGTTTCATATGCTGATGATCTAATTTCAGCACAGGGATATTTTCAGAAAATTTGGATCTGATATCAACATTTTCAAGACCTTCTTTGTAGAGTGCAATGGTTTCAAGAATGACATTTTTCATTCTGCATTGGGCAACGTTTGCATCCGGGAATTTGGCAAATGTTGAAAACTGGTTGACAAGATTTCTGATCAAATCCACATGTTCCACAATAGTGTCGGCACAACTGGTAAAAACGTCATCATTAATCTGGTTGCCATATTTACGCTTTAGCCGTTGCGCTGATAATTTTATCGGGGTCAGGGGATTTTTCACCTCATGGGCAATTCTCCTGGCAACCTCTCTCCATGCAGCGACTCGCTGGGCTTTTTCAAGTTCAGTGACATCATCAAAGACCAGTACAGCGCCCACATTTTTATCCAGGTCATCTTTTAATGTATTAAAATTTAAGGAAAAGTGTTTGGGAGTCCCCGAGACTGTCGCAGAGAGGGGGATTTCAAGAGTCTCCTGGCCCTGGGCCACCTGTTTATAAATTTTCTTGGCAATCTGTAAATAATCATTTTTTAAAACAGTTTTAAAATTTTGGTTTAAAATATCACGACTGTTAATGTCCAGCATGGATTCGGCAGCCTTGTTGATGGTCATTATGTTTCCCTTGTTATCAATAGAGATCACGCCGGCAGAAATATTTTTTAATACAATTTCAATGTATTGGCGGCCCTTTTCAAGTTCGGCATTCTGTTGTTTGAGCATCTCCCCGGAAAGGGCAATCTGCTCTCTACCAGTGGCAAGTTGTTTGGTCATTAAATTAAAGGACTTAATAAGGGTTCCGATTTCGTCGTTCGTCTCAAAATCAATCTGGTAATTTAAGTCTCCATCAGTGACCCGTTGCGTTCCTTCTGCAAATTTCATTATGGGGATTGTAATGGATTTTGCCAGCTGAAACCCAAACCAGATAGCACAGAAAACAACCAGAAGCGCTACAATTGAAAGCGCAATATAATACGATATCTGGGCAGGTTTTTTCGCCAGTTTGAGCTGGTGATATTCTTCAATCCCTTTTAAAATGGCCTGCAGGTTTTCGGACAGTTCCGATGATACCAGGGTAGTGATAACAATAAATGCCTGGGCTTTTTTAGGATCAACTCCAAAGGGAATGGTAGCAATTGTTCTTAAAAATTCCCCTTCTTTGAGATTTTGTGAGATGGTGTGGCTTTGTCTTCCTTTTTGGATGCCGCTTAAATCATTACTGGTCAGAAGACCGAAATGAAGGTTTTCCAGTTCATTTGCCAGAGACAAGCTGACACGTTTGACGTCAGGCGTATAAATCTCAACAGCATGTCGATTAAATGCCCGTTGAATGACCTGGGTATACCGGGTCAGTTTTTTCTCATTCTCTTTGTCCAAAAGCTTTCGAGAGTCTATTTGAAACGCAGCCCTTTTGGCAGCAAATTCATTTTTTTCCTCAATATATTCATAAAGTTTTTGCCCGACAACTAATGAGCTGTTCAGGGTTTGTTCAACCGGTGCATTAAACCAGAAGGCAATGCTGGTGGAAATAAAATGGATGGAGAAAAAGAAAAGAACGGTTGTGGGTAGAAGAGCAAGTACAATAAATGCCGCAATGAGCCGTGTTTTGAGTTTGGATCCTAAAATATTATTCTTTTTTTCATAATACAGCTTTGCAAGGTTCCTGAATACCAATAAAATCAAAGCAAGCAATAGCAATAAATTAGTGTTTATCAGAATAAACATCAATACCGTGCTGGATAAGGGAAAATCACTGCCAAAATTGGTTATCCTGGTTTCAATAAAGGTCAGGACTCCGACTGCAATCAGAATAATGAGAATTAAAATGCCTTCTTTTCTCTTTCTGGCTTGTTCATTTTTTAATTGTTTTGATTCAGCCATATATTTCATTTCAGGCAATAGGTGTCTATATGAACGCTAATAGGTGAAATTGATTAAATACCAGTTTGTTTCAAAATTCCAAAAAGAGACAAAAAAGAAAACAGTGTGAAGCGATAAGGGTAGGGTGACTTTATCAAGTTCTGCCTTGATTCTGAGTTGGTATTTATCCCCTTTAACAAGTTGATTTAATGGTATGATCGTTAAATTATCCATTTGGGTCATCAAAGATTTTGCTTCTTCAAATGATGGCGTGACGATTGTCTTTTCATCTTTCCAGGGACGCAAAACAGAGAATTCTTTTTTCAGGAAATTATATTTTAATGTGGATTGAAGCTGGATGTTGGAGATTTTCTTGTCAAACCATGAGCCACCCGTTTTATACAGCGTAATATAAAATGAAAAACTAGTTGGAATGCCATTGAGAACAGCCTGGTTTATTTTTGGAGTAAATGCTTGTTTTACATCAAAATATATTAAAAGATCATCTCTGGTGTTGGCAAGTTTTATATTTTCTATAACAGCGTTTTCTTCTGCAAAGGAAAAAGTTGGCAATAAAGAAAAGAGCAGAATACTCACTGATATAAAGAGTGTAATCGTTGTTCTATGGAAGTAAGATCGCATCATAGTTTAAACATTTTATTTAAATTTTTATCGGTCCTGTTTCCCAGGCATCTTTGTTTCCCAGAAATGTTTTAATGAATAAATGATTCAGGGTATGTCCTGATTTGTGGGTAACGATATGCCCCTGAATCGGCATGCCAAGCAGGGAAAAATCTCCAAGACTGTCTAGAAGTTTATGTCTGACAAATTCGTCCGGGTACCTTAACCCTTCTTCATTTAAAATTTTATCTTTATCAATAATGATGGCATTGTCAAGACTTCCACCCTTACCAAGGCTGAATTTTTTTAAAAGTTCCAAATCCTGAATAAAGCCGAATGTCCTGGCATAGCTGATTTCTTCCTCAAAATTGTTTTTGGCCCGGTCAAATGTAATTTTTTGTTTTCCAATCAAAGGGTGGGTAAAATCAATTTTACAGGTAATTTTAAAACACGATTCAGGATAGACAGTGACTGATTTGTCATTATCAGTCACTGTGATTGGTTTTTTAACGATAAAAAATTGTTTTTGGGCAGCTTGCTTGACAATACCCGTTTTTTTGATGAGTTGCGTAAATATTTTTGCACTTCCATCCATAATGGGGATTTCATAATCATTGAGTTCCACCAGGGCATTATCAATTCCTAAACCGGCAAAACTGGCCATTAAATGTTCAATTGTTGAAACAATGGCCCCGTTGGTCCCCAATACCGTTGCAAGGCTGGTATCAACGACCAGCTTAAAAAGCGCCTGGATATCCTGGGTGCCCGGTAGATCAAGCCGCCTGAATTTTATACCATGGTTTTCCAAAGCAGGTTTTATTGTCAAATGTG
>JAGLFI010000189.1 GCA_023144585.1 Desulfobacula sp.
AAATCGTTTTCTTTATAATAAAGAGAACATATCAAAGGGAAAATCATGGAAATGCCGGTAACAATCAATAATTTCCCAAGGACATTTGCAATAGTCTTATAATTCATATATATCCAAATTTATTATAAAAAATCATGCCGGATTATTTATTCGACATCTTTTTCCATCGGTATCTAAAGGTGTGGTGGTTCATATTTAATAATCTTGCGGCTTTGCTTTCATTGCCTTTTGAAAGTGCCAGGGCTTGTTCCATGAATTTTTTTTCCATACTTTCAAGCAATCCGGCAAGATCAATCCCGTCAGGGCTGAGATCCTGAGTTTGCTCAGATTTAGAGTTGTTTTTATCACTTAACGAACTTGATGAACCCTTTAACCCGTCTGGTTCAAGCCTGTCGTTTTTTGCAATGAGCACTGCCCGTTCTATCATATTTTTTAGTTCCCTGGCATTGCCTGTAAACTCATATGATAAGAGATATCCTTCGGCTTCTTTAGAAAATCCTTTTAAGGTTTTTGAGAATTTTTGATTAAATTCATGCAGAAAATGTTTGGCAAGGGGCAAGATATCCTCTTTTCTCTCATTTAAGGATGGAATTTCAGCCTTGACTACACACAGCCTGAAATATAGATCCTTTCTGAATTTTTCATTTTTAACAAGTTCTTCAATCTTTTTATTGGTTGCAGAAACAACCCGGGTCCGGACATGGTATTTTTTTGTTCCACCGACCTTATAGAATTCACCGCTCTCTAAAAATCGCAAAAGCTTTGCCTGACCTGCCAGGCTCAAATCTGCCACCTCATCAAAAAAAAGAGTGCCCGCATCTGCTTCTTCGATAAAGCCTTTCTTTCCCTGTTTGCTTGCACCGGAAAAAGCACCGGGTTCATACCCAAACAACTCTGATTCAATCAGGTTCTCTGGAAATGCTGAACAATTGATGGGAATAAATGGCCCTTGAAAAACAGGGCTTCTAGCATGGATGGCCTTTGCAATAAGTTCTTTTCCAGTACCGGTCTCTCCCAGAATCATAATCGGTGTATCAGGACTTTTTGCGACCATATTAATGAAATCCATTACATTTTCAATATTCTTGCTTTGCCCGATAAAACAAGGTTGGTTTTCCTGAAGAAATTTTTCCTGGAGAACCTTTACCTCTTTAATCAGTGCAATTGATGAAATCGCTTTTTTAATGGTAAGCTCCAGGATATCCGGATTAATGGGTTTTAAAATAAAATCAAATGCGCCTATTTTCATGGATTGGATCACCATATTGATATCTTCATAGGCAGTGACCATAATGACGGGTATATCGTTGGTTTTTTCTTTTACGATTTCAAGAGCCTCTATACCGCTCATCATGGGAAGGCCAATATCCATTAAAACCAGATCCGGTGTTCTATTCTCAATAGAAATTAAAAATGATTCTGCATCTTCAAAAAGGCTGACTTCAAATTCATCGGAAAGTGTTATATCAAGGGCATCCCTGATGATCTCTTCATCGTCGACAATGGCAATGGAATACTTTATCATAATAGTCCTGATTACACCTCTATATTTTTTAAAGGCAGCTCAATGATGAACTTGGCCCCTCCATTCTCTGATGGTTGACACTTTAACGACCCCCCATGGTCTAAAATAATACGATGACAAATACTCAATCCAATACCGGAACTAGTGGATTTGGTCGTATAAAAAGGATCAAAGATTTTTGATTGTCTTGCCAAAGGAATGCCAGGTCCTGTGTCCTTGACAGTGATAACAACATGATTGTCATTTTTAAACGTTTTCAGGGTGATTATTTTTTCACCCTGAAACTCTTTCATCGCTTCGGCTGCATTGGTTATTAAATTTAATATGACCTGCTCAATTAAATGAGGCTCTGCAAAGCATTTTGGAATATTTGAGTTTAGATATTTTTCAAACCGTATCCCACTTTTCCTTAGTGTAACCGATGTCAGCTTGGTAACTTCGTCAATATAATCATTCAAATTGGTCATAATAAACTGGGGCTGGCTCGGTTTTGAAAAATCCATTACCCGCTTAATAATTGACTCGATCTTATATGAGGCAAGTTCGATTTTATCAATAATTGATACCACTTTAGTGATATCCCCCATTTGATTGTAGATTTTTTTTAATGCCTTTAAGTAGATGTATATTCCAGATAATGGATTTCGTATTTCATGAGCAATACCTGCGGTTACCCTCCCAAGGGAGGTCATTTTATCCTGTATCCTTAAAAAATTCTCCACTTCTTTTGAATCTGTGATATCCATAATATTGGTTAATACGGATTCAACCCCAAGGTAATCTATTTTGGTCGCACTGAGAAGTGCCCACCGAATTTCCTGGTCCGCCTTATCTTTACCAAAAGGGCAATATCTGAAATCTGTCTCAATATGTCTGATTTTATTGGACAGCAATTGGGTGTACAATTGTTTTATCCGGGCTCTATCTTCAAAATACACATCTAAAAACTCTGGCGGATCAAATACTTTACTCATCAAACCATGAATTTTTCTAATACCTGAATTCTCATATACAATCTCATGGTTTTGTATGATAGAGATTCTATTCAAAGAGTTTTCTATCAGTGTTTTAAACCGAATCCTGCTTTGCTCAAGGTCTTGTTCAGTAAATTTTCTTCTCTCTTCCAGATCAAGACGATACAAACCAAACGCTATATCATCTGAGATTTCTTTTACAATATTTTTTTCATTTTTATCTGAAGCAAGCTCTTTAGGTATGGACACAACCATGAATCCATAGTTTCTCTCCTCATATTCCAATCGAACCGCTAAAGCGCTTCTATTGGAATATTTTTTTGAGAGAACACATTGGGTGCATTCCTTTACTGGATCGTTGACCACAAAAACTTTTTCTGAAACAAGCGTATGCTCAACGCACCGGGTAAATTGTTGATTTTTAATATTTTTTTTAAGACTGTCAAACGGGGATTTAATCCCGGAATCTGCAATTAGATCAATTTTTTTATGGTTTCCGAACAAACTGATCCAGGCATTATAGTATCCTCTTTTTTCAACCAGAATATCACAAATACCTTTAATTAATTTTTCTCGATCATTTTCAGTGATCAACAATCTTCCGACATCCCTGATGGTCATCAGAACAAGATTAAGATGATCAATTTTTCTAATTTTTAAGTCTTTCTCCACGAGAAATCCTTGCCGGTTAAAAAACATTAAATTATTGCTCACTTGATTATTTGTTTTTTATCCTAATGACAAGAAAAAACCAAAAATTATTTTCTGCCTATCGATATTTTTTTTAAATATAGCTATAAAAGGAGCCTCTTGCAGAAACTATGAATTTTTTTCAAAAATAGTTTTGAGAAAACCCGTTTCTATATTTTCTTTATTTATTTTTTGTTTTTTGCCAGAAAAAAGGGCTGTGGGATAGTTTCAAGACGTAGATCTCCCTTTGCTCTTAATTCTGGTT
>JAGLFI010000019.1 GCA_023144585.1 Desulfobacula sp.
AGAAAATCAGCCATAATGACCATTATCGGTTTTTTTATTATCGTATTTACATTTCTTGGGGTCAATATGCTGTTAGGCGGACATCACCAGCCCTTTACAAAATAAAGAAAAAATAATGTCAAAAATTATATTAATCGGAATAAATCATAAAACTGCATCTGTTGAACTCAGGGAGAAACTTTCTTTTTCCAGTGAGGATACAATAGCCGCACTTGAAATATTAAAGCAGGACATAGATATTAAAGAAAGTCTGATATTTTCCACCTGCAACCGGACAGAAGTTTTATATATCCCCCAGGCCGGTGACCAGACCAATGATCAGGTTGATAAAATTACCGAGTTTATTTCACATCAAAGAAAAGTTGATAGTTCTGAATTTAAAAGTTCTTTATATATTTATAAAGAAGATGATGCGATTCGACATTTGTTCAAGGTCGCATCAAGCCTGGATTCAATGGTGGTGGGCGAGCCACAGATTTTAGGCCAGATAAAGCAGGCCTATCGGGTTGCCGTGGAAAATAATGCCTCGGGTGTGCTGTTGAATCGGTTGATGCACAAGGCGTTTAGTATTGCAAAAAAAGTCAGAAAAGAAACAGGGATAGGAGATAATGCGGTTTCCATCTCCTATGCGGCCATTGAACTTGCCAATAAAATATTTTCGGATCTATCCCAGAAAAGTGTCATGCTGCTGGGTGCCGGTGAAATGGCGGAACTGGCTGTGGAGCACCTGATATCCAATAAAGTTAAAGATATTATAGTGGCGAATCGAACCTTTAAACATGCAGTGGATCTTGCCCAAAAATTTAATGGGCAGGCCGTCAAGTTTGAAGAAAGGGAAGATGCATTAAAAGAGGTTGATATTATTATCAGCTCAACCGGTGCAGCAGATTATGTGCTGACTAAAACCCAGGTCAAGCGGGCCATGAAAAAAAGGCATCATCATACGCTTTTTTTCATTGATATTGCCGTTCCAAGGGATATCGATCCGAAAATTAACACGATTTCCAACGCTTATGTCTATGATATTGATGATTTGAAAAATATTGTCGAGTCCAATATTGACCAACGGGGAAAAGAGACGGTTAAGGCCCAAAGATTTATCGAAGAAGCTGTATTGAAATTTCGCAAATGGCTGGAAAGCCTTGCCATTGTATCGACGATCAAGGCATTGAATGATAAAATGTCTTCCATAGTTGACATTGAGTTTAATAAAACTCTTTCAAATTTAAAGCATCTTTCTTCAGAAGATATCCAGGCAATCAAACGCATGACACAGGCCATTGCAAGCAGAAGCATTCATGATCCCATCCTTTTTTTACGTAATACCGGTAACCATAGAGATGATTCTCTTTATCTGAGTGTCACCCACCAATTATTTAATATAGACATACCTGAAAAAGAATAGCCAAAGATATTGTTAATTTGCTTTGTCATTAGGCCTAATCGTGTCATGTCGGACCATTTAATTCTTTACATTTTATTAACTTCTAGTATAATATTCTATTTTACGATGTTCTTGTAAATTAAGGTAAAGGGCAAATACAATGAAAAAAGAAGATTTGAATTTTTTTAAAAATCTTTTAGATGATAGACTTCAGGAGCTGCTTTCCCATGCTGACAGCACTGTAACCGGTATGACCAAGCCAAAAGAGAATTTTCCCGATCCAACGGACAGGGCCGCCCATGAAGCTGAGAGAAATTTTGAGCTTCGTATAAGAGACCGTGAGCATAAATTGATCAAAAAAATCAAAAAAGCGCTTTTACGTGTCGAAAACAAAACATTTGGAATATGTGAGGGTTGTGAGGAAAATATCTCTATTAAACGGCTTAAGGCACGACCTGTCACCACCCGGTGTATTGAGTGTAAAACACGTGAAGAGGATATGGAGAGGGCCCTTGGAGTTTAGCTGGCGCCCCTATGTATCAGGATAGTTCATTGATTGATCTTCATGTACATTCTACAGCTTCGGATGGTTCATTTTCCCCTTTAGAAATAATGACTCTGGCAAAAAAAGTCGGAATCAGGGCCATTTCTATAACAGATCATGATACCATAAACGGTATCAGGCAAATCTTAAAACATCCCCTGAAAACTTGTCCGGAAGTTATTACCGGGGTTGAAATTAGTTGCGATCCGCCATCCGGGTTCAAAGATGTGGGTAGTATCCATCTGCTGGGATACGGGTTCAGTATTTATGATAAAAATCTTAATACCATTCTTAATGATGCAAAAAAGGCCAGGGCCCAAAGAAATCCGAAAATCATTAAAAAGTTAAACAGCCTTGGATTTAACATCAGTATTGAACAGGTTCAAGAGCATTTTGGTGCGGACCAGACCGGCCGCCCTCACATTGCAGAACTCATGAAAGAACTGGGATATATAAAAACCTTCAAAGAAGCGTTTGATAAGTATCTTGGTAAAAGCAAACCCGCTTATGTAGAGAAATATAAGGTGTCCTGCCAACAGGCAATTCAAACGATTCTTGAAGCAGGCGGTGTCCCAGTGCTGGCGCATCCCGGGTTGTTGACATTCAATAAAAGCCATGAGCTGGAAAATTTTATTGATACGCTTATCACCTATGGTCTTGTGGGTATAGAAGTTTATTATACAGATCATGATACTTCATTGACCTCTTTTTATCAAAGGCTTGCAAATCAAAAGAACCTGATGATGACAGGCGGTTCGGATTTTCATGGGGTCTTTAATGAAGGTGTTTGCCTTGGTTCGGGTAAAGATAATCTCAATATTGAGTATTCTTTATTTAAAGCATTAAATGCACGCTTGGAAGAGATTAAAAAAAAATATACAAATTTAAGCATTCTTGAAAATAATATCGGATATTCATTTAAAGACAAAGCATTATTGAGTAATGCAATGTGTCACAGATCTTATTTAAATGAAAATCAAAATTCATGCTCTTCTGATAATGAGCGACTTGAATTTTTAGGAGATGCCGTTTTAGGGTTATGCATCGGGCACATATTGATGGAAAAAAGTCCGTTAGAAAATGAAGGAGAGCTTTCAAAGCAAAGATCCAATCTTGTCAGTGAACCTGCCCTTGCTGATATGGCAAGGTTTATTGACCTTGGCAGGTTTATCAGGCTTGGAAAAGGAGAAGCCCTTTCCAGGGGATTTGATAAAAATTCCATACTGTCTGATACCTTTGAGGCTGTTATGGCAGCTGTTTATCTGGATGCAGGGTTTGATACTGTATATCGGCTGATTCATGATCTTTTCAGTGAAAGTTTTAAAAAGATTCTGTCAAATGAAAAAATTGTCGATTATAAGAGCATGTTGCAGGAATTTGCCCAGGAACATGGTGCAATAACACCTCAATATGTGGTTCTCAATGAGACCGGCCCTGATCATGATAAAACATTTGAGATCAGTTTGAATCTCTTTGATATCGAGTCCAAAGGTCTTGGAAAAACTAAAAAATCTGCAGAGCAGGATTCTGCTAAAAAAGCCCTGAAGATTCTTAATAAAATAAAGTCCTGAAAAAGAAAGCCCGGAAGAATAAAACCTGAAAAAATTAAATTGGATCGGCGGCTTCACTCATGGATCACACTATAAAACCTCTTGTTATACCGGTATTTATTCCCCACTCAGGGTGCCCCCATCAATGCGTATTCTGTAATCAATCCATTATTACCAATCAAAAATCAAGAGTGCCAACGTTACCAAGGATGCCGGATAAAACAGCCATCCATCAAATTGTGACAGAGTATTTACAATATAAAGGCCTTCGAAAATACGTGGAACTTGCTTTTTTCGGTGGCAATTTTTTGGGACTGGAACACGAAATCATCATCCAACTGCTTGATCTGGTTCAGCCCTATATCCATACAAAAAAAATTGACGGCATACGGTTTTCCACCCGACCGGATACTATTAGCCAACAGACGCTTGATCTTGTCCACCCTTATAAATTATCTGCCATTGAGCTGGGCGTTCAGTCCATGAACGATGAGGTGCTGTCAAAATCAAGAAGAGGCCACACCAGCATGGATACATTAAAAGCAATAAATTTGCTGAAAGAATATCCATACAAAATTGGTGTCCAGGTCATGGTAGGGCTTCCGGGTGACCATGAGGAATCCTTGTTTGAAAGTACAAAAAAAGTGGCACAATTTGCCCCGGACTTTGCCAGAATTTATCCATTGATGGTGTTGAAAGACAGCCTTATGGAACAATGGTATACCCAGGGAAGATATCAACCCTTAACCCTGGAAGAAAGTATCCGGCTTGTAAAAGGAATGGTTCAGATATTTAAAGCGGCTAAGGTGGATATTATTCGCATGGGACTACAGGCTTCCGACATGATGGAAGATGAATCAATGGTGTTGGCCGGCCCATGGCATCCGGCCTTCGGTCATCTTGTTTTTTCTGAACTTTTTTATGATAGCGTTTGCAATAAGATAGACCGATCACTGGAATTGCTGAAATCAGAAAGGCTTGACCTGATTGTTCATCCAAAATCAGAGTCCCGCCTGAGAGGGGACAAAAACATTAATTTAAAAAGGCTTGAACTGCGATATCCATCCTTAAAGTTTTCAATCCGTTTGGATGCAGCACTGTCAGCTGATGGGGTAGACATCAGCTAATCCCATCCTAAATTCCTTCTTTAAAAAAATCTTCGGAACCAGAAGCAGTATCTGGTTTAGGTGTATGTTCCGTCGGCATGGTGCCTTCCTTGAAACATTCAAAGATTGTCTTTTCAGATTCTTCAATGGGGAGCAGCCCTGTTTTGGCATCAATTTTGGCAAAAACAATGCCCTCAGGGACATTGAATGTCCGGGCAGGTTTTCCTTCCAACGTGTTTTTCATAAAGTCGAGCCAGATGGGACTGGCAGCCCTTGATCCGGTTTCTCCTTTTCCGAGAGGGGCTTCCTGGTCGAGCCCGACCCAGACGCCTGTGGTGTATCTGGGTGTATATCCCATGAACCAGGCATCAAAAAGATTGTTTGTTGTTCCGGTTTTCCCTGCAACAGGGCGGTTCAAAGCTTTAATTCGCCAGCCTGTTCCTGATTTTATAACGTTTTCCATAATATTGGTCATAATATAGGCCGTACTCATATCAATGACTTTTTTTCGTATCAGCTTGGAGGTTTCCAGCAGGTTCCCGTCACGGTCATAAATTTTTGTAATAAATACAGGCTCAATCAGGTAGCCCAGGTTTGAAAAAACAGAATAGGCATTGACAAGTTCAAGCAGAGAGAGTCCGGATGATCCAAGTGCTATGGATAAATCCTGGCTGATATCCGATGTAATTCCAAGTCTTCGGGAGTAATCAATAGTATAGTCTATCCCGATATCCTGAAGGATTTTAATGGTGACAATATTTCTTGATTTAACGAGAGCATCGCGGAACAGGGTCGGGCCAAAAAATGTTTCTTTATAATTACGGGGTTTCCAGATGAAATCACGTTCTATGTCTTCATATACAACCGGGGAATCTATGATCACAGTGGCAGCAGTATATCCCTTATCAAGAGCAGCAGCATAAATAATGGGTTTGAATGCGCTTCCCGGCTGGCGTCTGGATTGATAGGCTCGGTTAAACTGACTGTTTCTGTAATCGCGGCCGCCAATCATTACTTTTACATAGCCTGTTTCCGCCTCAATGCTCAACAACGCCGCCTGGGCAACGGGCTCCTGCTCCAGGGTAAATTCAAGCTCATTGTCTTCAACGATTTCATTGAGTACTTTAACCATAATGATATCGCCAGGCTTAAAAACCTGGGAAGACTTTTTAATTTTGGTTTCATAATAAGCGACTTCATGGTCAGGTCTCCTGGCCCATGTCATGGTTTCAAGCTTGATGATGCCGTGGGAATTTCCGACTCGGACCCTGGTGACACCATTTTCATCATCAATACTTAATACAACTCCCTGATAGGTATTCCCTTTTTCCAGCAGCCTGTTCTCGATTTTTTCTGAAATTTGTGTGCAGAAATACTCTATTTGAAGGGCAGGGATATTTTTCAAGGGGCCTCGATATCCCGTTCGCTGATCAAGCTCAATCAGATCTTTAACTACAGCCTTTCTTCCGATTTTCTGGAGTTCAATATTAACGGCTGTATGTATTTGAAGTCCCTGTTTGTATAGGGCATCCTTACCATAATGTTTTTCCACATATCGTCTGACATGCTCGGTATAACAGGGTACTCTCTCAATAAACCAGTTTTTCCGGGGCTTAATATCCAGTTTAAGATCAATGGCTTCTGTGGCCTCAAGGTTTGTGATAAGGCCGTCTTCCTTCATTCGATTCAGCACATAAATCTGCCGCTGTTTTGCACGATCGGGAAATCTAAAGGGAGAATATCTGCTGGGTGCCTGGGGAAGGCCTGCCAGCATTGAACATTCTGCTAAATTAAGATCTTTTGCATGTTTCCCAAAATAATTCTCAGATGCAGATTCCACACCATGCGCCCCATGACCCAGATATATCTGGTTCAGATAAAGAAAAAGGATTTCATCTTTTGTAATTTTTTTTTCAATCCTGTATGCGAGAATAGCTTCTTTGAGTTTTCTTTCATAGGTACGTTCCGGAGTTAGTAAAAAGGATTTAGTCACCTGCTGGGTGATTGTGGACCCCCCCTGAACAATAGTGCCGGCTTTAAGGTTTTTTAAAGAAGCTCTGACGATGGAAAGAATATCAATACCAAGGTGTTCCCTGAACCTTGAATCCTCTGCTGCCAAAAAAGCGTTAATCAGATTCTGCGGCATTTGGGATAAAGGGATGACAATCCTTCTTTCCTTATAAAATTCTCCAATTTTTCTTCCGTCATCTGAAAATACACTGGTAACAGTGGCAGGACGGTAATCGTTCAAGGTGTTTATTTTGGGCAGATCCTGGCTGAGATAATAGTAAAGGCCGGCAATTCCTGCACAACCCAGAAGACTTAAGAGTACGAATAGAATAAAAATCCACTTGAAAAGAAAGAGAATAACGCTTTTTTTCTTTTTCTTCCTTCTTTTTTTCATTATCTCGGATTTACTTTTTCGTTTTGCCATAACCACCTGAAAAATATTTAATGTTTTTTTAAGGGCTTATTATCAGATTCCTTGTGTTATGGCAATACTTATGGCGTTGCAAAACAGGGTAATTATAAGTGAGTTTTTAAATTTTTGGTATAAAAATCATACTTCTCTTCAAGTATAAAAGGCATTTGCCATATTTATGGCATCGGAATAGAGTTTTGGTAATTTTTTCTCAATATCGGTCCTTTTAAAAGCCTTGAAAATAGGTTGATTCCAGTTGCCTTTTTCAAATCCCATTATAATATCCAGCATCCTGGAAAATTCCCGATCATTTCCAAGCAGCGCATTTTTCATCTTATCGGAAAATGCAAGATGTTGGAGAATATCTTCCATTTTAGAATCCATTAGCGCATCCATGTAAGAAAACAGACCCAGCGTAAACAGTTCATCAACTGAAAACTTGCTTTTGAAAATTTGACTGAATTTTTCACACATTCTGGCCCGAATGATCGAAAAACGGATCAACTCATTGGGTTTTGTGTCGCCTAAATCGGAAACAACCACCACGTTGATAAATTTTCTGAGTTCATCCTCGCCAATGTATGCAATGGCATCCTTGATCGTATCAATGGGAATTCTTCTGCTGAAATATGCTGAATTGGCATACTTGAGCAGCTTAAAAGAGAGCGGAGCATCATTTTTTATAAAAGATTCGATTTTTTTAACGTCCAGATTGTTTTGTCCGATTTCATTGACCACTTTGAGTTTGGTAATATGGTTGGTTGATATCCCCTTGGTAGATATTACCTCGGGCCTGGCAAAAAAATATCCCTGGAAATAGTGAAAGCCCATCTGTTTTGCAATGTTAAATTCATCATAGGTCTCCACCTTCTCAGCCAGCAATTTTAAATTATATTTGGACTGAAGGTCATCAATGATGTCTATAAGTGAAGTCAGCGGGGTTGCAACCAAATCAAATTTTATGATTTTGGACAATTTAATCATGGGTTCAAATTTTTTGTGATAAACAAAGTCGTCCAGTGCAATGCTGTATCCTCTTTCATTCAACAGGGAAAGGGCAGATACGATATCATCGTCCGGTTCGATATCTTCAAGGACTTCAATGATAAATTGTTCTTTGGGGAGAAATAAAGGAGCCTTATCCAGAATTAATTTTTTTGTAAAGTTGATCAGGCCTTTCTTATTACCCAGAATCTGCTGGATCTCAAAAGGGAAAAAAAGATTGGATAACAGGTTTTTAGTGGCGGTATCACCGTCTATATCGGGAAAAGCATTGGTGATCCCAGATCTGAACAGAAGCTCGTAACCGAAGAGTTTCTTGTTTTTGGTAAAAATAGGCTGTCTTGCTAAAAAAACTTCCATGTTTTTTTAAATCATTTTTTTTAGCTTCATTTAAATCTATTATTATAGGGAGAAAAAGGGGTTTGTAATGATTTGTTTTCATAACAAATCCCTAAAAAAAAGTAAATTTATTTATTTATTATTTTATTTTCCTCAAGACCCTGGAGGACCATTTGGGATCATTCATCCGACTGCTCAGGCTTGTGCCCAGCTTGGAAAGTGTATGATTGGACTGTGCTTTTTCTTCAGCTTCCGTGTAGAGTTTCGCAGCAGTATCAGGATCATTCAGCTGGAGTAAAGAAATTTCTGCTAAAAACAACAGGTCATCAAATGATGTCAGTTTTTTTCGGGCCGACTGCACAATGTTTGATAAGAATATCATATCCGCGGTCTGATGATTTACAAGGGAGATCAGTTGAGCATAATCCCGCTGGGATTGACAGAGCGATTCTGCAGATTCATAGAGTTTTACAGTCCATTCCTTGTCCCCAACCCAGTTGAAAATTGCTCCGGCAGTACAACTGAAATCAAACAGGGTTTTGCTGTTTTCTTCGGCTTTAGCCAGCAGGGTTGACGCCCATTCCGTGTCATTGAATTTTTTTACTGCAATAGATGCGAGCTTGATAAGATCACTGTTTTTTTGGTTCTTATTTTCAATGCCGGTATAAATCTCACGAATCCAGGTCTCATCTTTGAGTGTATCGGCAATGGCACAGGTCAGTTCATCATAGTAACTAAAGTTGGTACATTTATCCAGGAGTCCGGTATAAATGTCCCTGACCCAGGTTTCATCCCCTAAGTCCAAATGGATATCAGCACCAAGTTTGATGAAATCGTTAAAATTGACGGTAAGTGATTTTGCAAATTTGTAAAGTTTGGCTGTATAATAAGTGTCACCCGTTTTCTCAAACACCTCATGGGCCAGTGTCCGCATGGGGAAACAGGTTTTATTTTCCTGTTCTCTTAAAATAAAATCTGCATACAGATCTTTGAATTCCTCGCGTTTTTTCAGCTGAAAGGAAATTGCCGATGTCCAGGTCTCGTCATCTGTGACAATGTCCTGGATAGCTTGGGCTGTTTTAATAAAGTCTGCATTTGTTTTTACAGCCCCTTCCGCCTGTTTGAGAACCTGAACAGCCGCATCCGTGTCTTTGAGATCTTTTGCCAGGGCAATGGCCAGGTCAACCAATTGGCTGCAGTCCGGATTTGTGGCAGCGGCTTTTTGATAAACAGCAGAGGCAAAGGATGCATCCCCAGTATTTTCGAATGCAGCTTTGGCAAGTTTCAGATAATCTGCAAACTTTTCAAAAACGGTTTCTGCTTTCTGATAAACTGACATTAGAAAATCTGCATCATCCAGCTGTTCTTTTACGGTTTGAGCAAATTTGAGCAGCTCATCTCCGGATTCAAGGGATGCCAGGGCGCTTTTATAAATTTTCTGGGCAAGATCATTGTCTTGAAGGTCAGCCGTAACACCCGCTGCAAGGACAATAAAATCATCTGCCTTTGAGGCTTTTCTCATAGCTTTTTCATAAATATCTGCCGTCCGGTCTTTGTCTTTAAACATGTCCAGAATAGATTTTGCAAACGCAACAAAATCATCCATTTTTGAACATTTATCAAATGCCTTTTCAATGGTTTGTTCTGCAAGCTCTTTGTCTTTGAGAACTTTGGCGATATGATCGCTTAACTCCAGAAAATCCGTTACCTTGACACATTTTGTGCTTGCAGCACCGATGATATCTTTGGAAACATCTTCAAGCTTAAGTTCCTGTGCAGCTGCGGCAAGTTTTAGAAAATCCTCTGTTGAACTGCACAGGTTTTTACCCTGTTCCAAAAGGGAGGTGGCAGCTTTTTCATCTTCAAGCAGATCAATGCTGGCTTTGGCATATGCGACTGAGTTTTCAAAGGTTTCTGCCCAGTCAGCACCTTCTTCCAAAAGCTCAGCGGCCCACTCTTTATCAGAAAGTCCGTCCACAATCTCTTTTGCCACGGCAATATATTCTTCCGGAGCATCACACTCCTCGGCTTTTTCTTCCA
>JAGLFI010000190.1 GCA_023144585.1 Desulfobacula sp.
AATTATTATTTATTTCTGCAAGAGGCTCTATTAATAAAGGGTTAACCATGAGTAAAATTAACACAAAAGAATTCATCAATGAATTGGTTTTTTGTTTAAAGCAGGAAGACATTGTTAAAGCAAAAGCCCTGCTTCAATTTGTCTCTGACTCTGATGTGGATGCCGGTGTCCAGCAAAAAGCCTTGATAGAGCTTGCTAAAGCCACTGAAAAGGTTGTTTTCCCTTTGCTTGAATACCTGACAAAAATTGAAATATCAAATCCAAAAATCCAGGAATCCTTATATGAACTTATTCTTGATAAAGCCTATGGGAATACTGATCTGGTCATAAAGTATATCACCCAAAATGAAAAAAAAGCCCGTCTCCTTTTTTTAAAGGCTGCCGGGGAGCTGCTTTTAACCGATACGGCTCCTGCTTTGCAACAAATTATAGTCAAAAATAAAGATAAAGAGATTCTTATTGCGGCTATTGCCTCTTTGGGAAATTTGAGACTTGCCGAATCATTGCCCATATTTGCCAATATGACAAACCAGCCGGACAATGAAGTAAAGCGTGCTGCCATATTCGCTATTTCAGAAACAGGCGGTAATGATGCAATAGATCTATTGATGGGATTTATCGGGAAGGATGAAGAAACCAATAAATTCACTGTTGAAGCTTTAGCAGACATCCAGGACCTGTATGCCCTTGATAAATTGACATCACTTTTAAGTTCCAATATTACCATTGTTCGGGATACCGCTATTGATTACTTAATGAAACTGGGAAATAAAGCCACACCCATTATAACAAGAGCCTCCCAAAATGCAGAGGCCGACTATCTGATACATCTTGTGACAACTTTAGGCTACATTGGCGATTCTACCGCTGTGACCTCTATTCTTGATATCATCAATACCCAGCCAAAAGATGCGAATATCCGGCAGGCAGCCTATGAAGCAATGGAACGCATCCCCTCTCCAAAGACAGCCATCAGTCTTGTCCAGGGGTTACAGGACCCGGTTGAGACTGTCCGGATGAGTGCGGCCAGGGCAATAGATAAAAATCTTTCCAAAGCACTGGTTGCAAGGCTTCGAAATGTTGTAAGAGAGGGCTCCTTGGATTCTCAAAACGCTGTTGCTGCCTTAATAGATTCCGAAACCGGCAATATTTTCAATTGTCTTGCTGAAGAAGAAACGTTTATGGAGCTTGCAAAGGCCCATGTAACAAGCAAAGCAGATTCAGCCACAAGAAACGCCTTTTTAAAACAGATGATCACAATTGGCCAAAAAGAATTTGCTCAAAGTATTGCCAAAGAAGTGACTGAAAATGGAAAACCTTCAGCCAAGGAAGCGGAAATTTTTGTGGTGGATGACTCAAAAATGATGCTCAAGCTCTACCAGAATAAATTAACAGCACTTGGTTTTAATCCACTCACCTTTGACAGGCCCGAAGATGCTATCCCACAAATCATCCAAAAAAAACCAGACCTGGTGATTACCGATCTCAATATGCCAAACATCAGTGGACTTGAGCTTACCCGGGAAATAAGAAAAATATATACGAGACAGGATATCCCCATCCTCATGATTACGACTCAAAGTGATTTAGTTGAAGAAAAAAATGGCGATGTCAATATAAATGATTCTGTTTTGACAAAATCAGGCATTCATAAAATCCTTCACAAACCATTTACGGATGAAGAGTTTAAAGCCGCCATCACTAGTTTTATAAATCCCTGATGCAAAAAAAACATTCGGTTTTATCATCTATAGCCTTTGTTGGGATTTTTTTCGGGATTCTTGCAGGTTTTTTTTTCAGTATTTTTCATGATTTACCGCAAATAAACAGTCTGAAACAATACAAACCATCATCCGTCACAACGGTTTTTTCATCTGACAATCAAATTCTTACAAAATTTTACATTGAAAAAAGAGTTCCTGTATCTTTTGAGAAGATTCCAGAAAATCTTATCAATGCGTTGATAACAATAGAGGATAAAAAATTTTATACTCATTCCGGGATCAATTTAAAAGCAATCCTAAGAGCAATCATTCATGATTTAAAGGCTCGAAAATTCAAACAGGGCGCCAGTACATTAACGCAGCAGCTTGCTAAAACATTGTTCCTCACTTCTGAAAAATCAATTGTCAGAAAGATTAAAGAAGCCATTTTGGCCCTTCAAATTGAACGACGATATACAAAAGATGAAATCCTGAAATTATATTTAAATCTGATTTACCTGGGCTCAGGTGCCTATGGTGTTGAGGCGGCCTGCCAAACCTATTTTAGCAAATCCGTGGAAAATATTACCTTAGCCCAGGCAGCGTTGATAGCAGGTCTACCCAAAGCCCCTTCAGTGTACTCACCCATAAAAAATCCAAAAATAGCAAAAAAAAGACGGCATATCGTTCTCCAGCAAATGCTTGCCGCCAAAATCATCACACCTCAAGAATACAATTCAGCCAAAGCAGAAAAGATAGCTCAACCGCCTCAAAAAACAAACCAAGGTCAGGCAGGTCATTTTATCGAATATGTTAAGGCTGTTTTAAAAAAACAATTCAATTTAAAGGAAGTCTATTCAAAAGGGTTAAATATTCATACAAGTCTAAATTTAGATCTTCAAATGGCTGCGAACAGCTCTATTTTAAACCGCATGGCACGACTTGAGGATCGGATGAAAAAACAAGGGCTAAATCCTGAAAAAGTTGAATGCGCACTCATTGCGATTGATATTAAAACAGGCGGGATTTTAAGCATGGTGAGTGGAAAAGATTTTAATAAAAGTGTTTTTAACAGGGCTGTCCAGGCCAGACGACAACCGGGTTCCGCATTTAAACCTTTTGTATATGCCACTGCAATCAATCAAGGCTTTTCACAGAATGACAAACTGCTTGATGCCCCTCTATCCTATCATTTGGATAACAATCGAACCTGGCAGGTGAACAATTTTTCAAAAACCTATCTGGGAGAAATCACATTTCATAAAGCTCTGGCCTTATCAAAAAACACTCCGGTTGTCAGACTTATGGAGAAAATCGGCATAGCTAAAGTGATCGAATTTTCAAAAAATGCCGGGATGTCATCCAAACTTCATCACAATTTATCTCTTGCCCTGGGAACATCGGAAGTCACACTGATTGAACTGACGGCCTCCTATATCCCATTTGCCAATATGGGGATTAAAGTAGAACCGTTTTCCATTGTTAAAATAACAGATTCAGAGTCCCGGGTAATTTATCAAAATATGATAAAAAAGCAATCCATCATGTCCAGACAAAATGCTGCTATTGTAGCAGATATGTTAAAAGCCATCATACTTGAAGGCACGGGGAAAAAGGCTAGAATCATACAAAAGGATATTGCCGGGAAAACAGGAACAACAGATAATTATAAAGATGCTCTCTTTGTTGGATTCAGCCCGGATATTGCTGTGGGTGTCTGGGTGGGTAATGATGATTCAAC
>JAGLFI010000191.1 GCA_023144585.1 Desulfobacula sp.
GTCAGAGAAAAAATCTCAATAACTTTTTCCCTTAGTTGGCTAAGCTTCATCTGGTTAAGCAGTTCATCAATTCGCTGCCCCAGACCATAAGCGGCATGACCCAGATGAATCTCCAATATCTGGCCAACATTCATACGGGAGGGAACACCCAAAGGATTAAGTACCATATCCACAGGTCTGCCATCAGCAAAGTATGGTAAATCTTCCACCCTTAAAATTCTTGAGACAACACCTTTGTTCCCATGACGACCCGCCATCTTATCACCGACAGAAAGAACTCTTTCCATGGCAACACTGATTTTGATCATTTTCAAGACACCCGGGGGAAGATCATCCCCTTTTTCAAACCGGGAAACCTGTCTGTTAAAATGTTCTCTTGCCTTCTTGATTTGACCCTGGGCACTCTCAAGTATAACCTGTGCCTTTTCAGTGATTACAGCATCTTTTACAGCAACATTGACAAGCACCGCAACCGGAATACCTGCAAAAAGACCGGCATTGACCTTGGCACCTGATTTAACCAGGACCTTCCCTGTTTTTTCAAGATCTATGATAATCTTCTTACCGGCAAGAATGGACTCAACTTTTTCCCGTGCAACATTGGAAATAATTTTAATTTCATCATCCCTGTCTTTTTCAAGTCTTTCTATTTCTTCATCTTCAATGAGTCTTGTACGATCATCCTTTGTAAGGCCTCTTCTTGAGAAAACCTTTGCATCAATAACCTTACCTTTTACACCCGGTGGCACACAAAGAGACGTATCTTTTACATCGCCTGCTTTTTCACCAAAAATAGCCCGAAGCAATTTTTCTTCCGGAGATAGCTGTGTCTCTCCTTTTGGCGTAATTTTGCCCACAAGAATATCCCCGGAGACAACCTCTGCACCCAGACAAATAATACCGCTTTCATCAAGATTCTTTAAGGCCTCTTCGCCGACATTTGGAATATCACGGGTAATTTCCTCTTTTCCCAATTTTGTATCCCGTGCAAGAACTTCATATTCTTCAATATGAACAGAAGTATAAACAGCATCTTTTACCAACCGCTCACTCACCAGTATGGAGTCCTCATAGTTGTATCCATCCCAGGGCATGAACGCAACCGTCACATTTTTACCCAGGGCTAACTCACCCATCTCGGTGGAGGGCCCGTCGGCAATGACCTGACCTTTTTTTACCTCTTCGCCTTTTACAACAATGGGGCGGTGATTAAAACAGGTGTTCTGGTTGGAACGGATAAATTTTGAACAATCATATATGGATACCACTTTTTCGAAATCACCTTCCTGGGTATCATTGTTCCGTACAACAATCCGTTTGGAATCCACATCAACAACAACACCGTCGTAATCGGCTACAATGGTGACACCGGAATCTCGTGCCACAACACTTTCCATTCCGGTTCCCACCAGAGGTGCTTCGGCCCGCAGCAACGGAACAGCCTGACGCTGCATGTTAGATCCCATCAATGCCCTGTTGGCATCATCATTTTCAAGAAATGGAATTAAGGATGCAGACACAGATACCAATTGGTTTGGCGAAACATCCATAAATTTTACATCCTGATTTTCAATCATTTCCAATTCACCGGCAACCCGTGAAGAAACCAAAGGATTGATAAAATTACCATCAACATCCAGGGGTGCATTTGCCTGGGCAATAGGATGATCCTGCTCTTCAAAGGCTGTCAAATGCTCAATCTCACTGGATGCATTCCCTTTATTGGCAATCCTGTACGGTGTTTCAATGAAACCAAAATCATTCACCCTTGCAAAGGTACACAGCGAAACAATCAAACCGATATTCGGACCTTCAGGCGTCTCAATGGGACAAATTCTTCCATAATGAGAAGGATGAACGTCTCTGACCTCAAACCCTGCTCTTTCCCGTGTCAGGCCGCCGGGTCCAAGTGCAGACAATCTTCTTTTGTGTGTGGTTTCAGACAGCGGATTGGTCTGGTCCATAAACTGGGACAACTGGGAAGTACCAAAAAATTCCCTGACAACCGCTGAGACGGGTTTAGGATTAATTAAATCGTGAGGCATCATGGCATCCACTTCCTGCATGCTCATTTTTTCTTTAATAGCCCTCTCCATCCTGACAAGCCCGATTCGATAATGATTTTGAAGCAGCTCACCCACCGCGCGAACTCTCCGGTTCCCCAAATGATCGATATCATCGACCTGCCCCTGGGTATCTTTGAGTTCAATCAATGTTGCAGCTGTTAACATAACATCTTCTTTCCGCAAGGTTTTTACATCAATCTTAGTATTGACACCCAGACGATGATTCATTTTCAGCCGGCCCACTTTAGACAGATCATAATAGGCTTGTCTGAAAAAAAGATGATCAACAAAATCCTGGGCAACTTCAATAGTTGCCGGATTACCCGGTCTAAGCCGCCTGTAAATATCCATCAAGGCTTCTTCTTTATTCAGAATTTTATCAACAAGCAGTGTCTTCCGCATGGAATCTGAACTTGATGGATCAACACAAAGAATATCAAACTCATTGAGACCTTTTTCCTCCATAAGTTCAAAATTTTCTTCGGTAATCAGTTCTCCGGCCTTAAACAGGATCTCTCCCGTCTCTTCATCAATAATATTTTGTGCAAAGGCTTTTTCAACCAATTCACTATCTGAAATAGGAATATAGTCAAGACCTTCTTCTTCCAGCTGCTTTAACGCTCGTTTTGTAAAAATTCTTCCCTTTTTGATGACAATCTCACTGGTCTTAGGAGATTTAATATCAAAGCTCGCTCGCTGACGTTTCAAATTTTTCGGAGAAAACTCTTTAAAAAACGATCCATCCTTTTTGATAATATGCTCTTTATCATAGAAGAAATCCAAAATATCTTCACTGGTATAACCAAAGGATTTAAAAAGGATAGACACAGGGAATTTGCGTCGCCTGTCAATTCTTATATAAACGATGTCCTTGATATCAATTTCCATGTCAATCCAGGACCCTCTGACAGGAATTATTCTGGCACTGTATATAATTTTGCCGGTGGAATAATTTTTGCCTTTATCATGATCAAAAAATACGCCTGATGACCTGTGCAACTGACTCACTACTGCTCGCTCAGTACCATTAATAATAAAGGTTCCCTGTCGTGTCATTAATGGGATTGTACCAAAATAAATTTCTTGTTCCTTAATATCACGAATCGTGGAAATAGCTGTTTCCTTATCCTGATCATAAACAACAAGCCTAACCTTGATATTGATGGGGATATCATAGGTCATTCCCCTTGAAGTGCATTCCTTCATGGAATGCTTTGATTCGCCAAAGGAATATGACACATATTCTAAAGATGATGTATCTGTAAAATCCTTAATCGGAAAAACAGATTTATAAACGGCATGGAGTCCTTTTTCTTCCCTATTTTCAGGCAAGACACCTCTTTGGAGAAAACTCTCATAAGAATCTCTTTGCATTCC
>JAGLFI010000192.1 GCA_023144585.1 Desulfobacula sp.
GGCAGAATTTATCTTCCGCCTAACTGGGTCGGGCATATCGTGAAGATCATAAAAGTAGAATAACAATGGAGGATCTTGTGGAAGACATAGTCAACATAAGAGAAATTACTCTTAATGATGCAGCGGCAATTCAGACTATAAGAAAGGCCATCTCAGAAGATGATGCGCAGGTTGATTTTGTAAAAATTATTGAGCAGCAAATATCTGAGGGTGCAGACAAATCAAGCCTGGTAGCACAAATTAACGGGGAAGTGGTAGGGTATATGATCAGTACAACCCTTTTGGCAGGGTTTGGGATTAAAAAAAGTGCCTGGATCATGGCCATTGGGGTTCACCCCAATTTTATGGGGCAGGGCATCGGCCTTGCACTTGCCAGAAAAATTTGTGATATTTATAAAAATAAAGGGATTGAAAATATATACTCATCTGTTCTATGGGATTCCACTGATGTGCTTTCCTTTTTCAAAAAACTTGGATTTGAGAGAAGTGAGTTCATCAACCTTAAAAAGAAATTATAAATCAAGTTTAATCTAATCTTTAAAAAACCCTTGGAGGGGATGTTCTTCAAGGATTTTATCAATTCTAATATGTGACGCCGGTTAACTCTTCGGACATCTTCCAGAGTTTCTCAGCAAGTTCAGAGTCTTTTGATCTGGTATTCGATACCACTTTTTTGGGATATCCTTTAATTTCCATAAATCCGGAAGGACCAAAAAAATCTTTTCCACTGACATCCGGGCCTGTAGCGGCATATAATGTCGGGAGTGCTCCCATGGGAATGGTCTGAGCAAATACAGGGTTCAAGACAGAAAAAATACCCGAATGCCGTTGAAGTTTTGTCGCCGTCCATCCGGGATGGGCAGCTGTGACAATGACATGGGAGTTCTCTTCTTCAAGCCTCGTTTGAAGGGCAAAGGTAAAATAGAGGTTGGCAATTTTACTGTCACCGTAGGCACTCCATTTCTTGTATTTTCTTTTTTCCCAGTTAAGATCATCAAAATTAATATTGCCGGCTTTGTGTGCCATACTGCTGACATTTACAATGCGGCTTTCGGGTGTGTGCTTTAATAAATCAATTAAACGGCAAGTCAATGCAAAGTGACCAAGATGGTTGGTTCCCATCTGTAATTCAAAGCCGTCAATTGTTTTCTGATAGGGCGGAATCATAACCCCGGCATTATTTATCAGAAGATCAAGATGGGAGTCAGTCTGTTTAAATTTGTCAGTAAAATTTTTTATAGAGGACAGGTCCGCCAGATCAAGTTCCATTATCCTGATATCGGTATCAGGAGATTTGTGCTTTATAATACTTAGTGCTGTCTTAGCTTTTTCAAGGTTTCTGACCCCAATGGTAACCCGGGCATTTTTGCCAGATAAAACCATTGCTGTTTCAAGTCCAAGGCCACTGCTGCCACCCGTGATAATAACCACCTTGCCGGCTTGATCACTAATATTTTTACTATCCCATTTATCTTGTGCCATGTGTTGTTCTCCTATTGGTTGTGTGTGATTCTTAATTGTATAAAGCATTTTCCCACCAAAGGGAGCCTCTGTCATCGGTACCGTACTGAATCGATTGTCTTGCCATGGGAGTTGCTACGGGAATATGGTTTAAATCTGCGGCTTTAATTAATCGTTTCATAGGTTCATACCAGGGATGCAGTGCTAAATTAAATGTCCCCCAATGGATAGGGTGTAAAAGATTTCCTCTTAGATCAATATGTGACTGTGCCGTTTCTTCGGGAAACATATGAACCGGTCGCCATAGTTCATTATATGCACCACATTCAATAAACGTCATATCAAAAGGACCGAATTTTTTCCCAATTGCTTCAAATCTATTAAAATAACCGGAGTCACCACTGAAAAAGATATTAAAATCAGAGGTGGTAATAACCCATGAGGCCCACAGGCTCTTATTACGGTCACCCATTCCCCTGCCGGAAAAATGCTGGGCCGGAGTGGCCGTGATATTAAGATGCCCATCAAACAGATAGTGCTCCCATCAGTCCAGCTCAATGATTTTATTTTCAGGAACACCCCAGGCGATCAGTCTCTTCCCAACTGCCAGGGGAACGATAAACCGCTGTGTGATCGGGGTTAAAAGTTTTATAGAGTATTTATTCAAATGGTCGTAATGATCATGGGAAATGATGACTACATCTATGTTCACAAGTTCTTCAGGATTCAAAGGAAGTTCCCCGTTAAATCTTCCAGGGCCCACGATGGAGGCTTTTTTTCAAACACGGGGTCAGTAAGAATTTTATATCCGTTAATATTGATCATCAGGGATGAATGCCCAAGCCAGATGCTGTTTAATTGATCTTTACGGGTCGTGTTAAAATAAGACAACTCCACAGGTTGGGTTGGCAGCGGTCCATCCGGGGCCTGGTTATTCTTTTTAAAAACAAATTGCCAGGTGGAGGAGATTCCGTCTTTTACCGTCATTGTCAGCGTCTCTATATCTCCCTTGAATTTGCCGTTTTGATATTGTGGTGAGAGTTTGATCCTATCTATTATTGGCGAGTTTGATAACCCAATAGCCGTTGAGGATGAATGGGTAAACATCATGATAGCCGCTCCTGTAAATAGTAGTGTTAGTATGGTAGTTCTCATCATTTATTTGTTAAATTTTATCAATATTAAAATGAATGTTCATTTATTTATCTATTAAATTTTTTTAAAGTTTTATTGCATCCCATGCCAGGGTAAATGCAATTTCAATATTCTCATCATTCAATTCAAAGTCCTGGCAAACCCTGGCGTTTGAAAGAGCTATGATGGGATAAAAAATAAAAGCTGTTAAAATATCAAAATTGACATTTTTAATAATTTTTTGTTCTATTCCCCTTAAAAGAACATTGATCACCGGATCAAAATACTTTTCAATTTCCTGTTTATCCACAAGTGATTGATGGGGAGAATTTGAAAATTGCTCGGTATATTGAAAATATTCAGAATGTCTGGCAATATAGTCAAACGTTTTAAACCAGATATTTTTTAATATATCCCTGATAGGAAGGCTGTCATCAAAATCTTCATGGACAGCCCGGCCCATATTTTTTTTGATTTCAACATAGGTCGAAACCAAAAGGTCTTCCTTGTTTTTATAATAGACATAAATCGTAGCAGGAGAAATCCCTGCTTCTTTTGCAATTTTTGAAACAGAGCTGGATGCAAAGCCAATTTCATTCACGAGTTTTACGGTTGCTTCAAACAATGCTTCTTGCTTTATGTCATTTTTCGTTCGCATGGATCTAAAATAAACGATCATTCACTTAATGTCAATAGGATCTTATCATTTTTTCCATGGATAAATCAGTGATGTCCGGTTAAGTTTTTGCATATCTCATTCTTGGTCTTGTTTGCTTTCTGATAACATTTTTATTTGATTCTTTTGACACAGCATTGGAACGTAATTCGTTCTGTATTGTGTTTC
>JAGLFI010000193.1 GCA_023144585.1 Desulfobacula sp.
CAATCAATTTTACCGATATACACAGGGATGGGATGCAAACCGGTCCCAATATTGAAGAGACAGCAGCTCTTGCCGAGGCTGTTTCAATACCCATTGTAGCTTCGGGGGGAGTCAATACAATTCAGGATATTAAAAATCTTCTTGAAATTGAGAATAGGGGTGTGACCGGTGTGATAACCGGTAGAGCCCTTTATGAAGGAACCCTTGATTTAAAAGAGGCTATCAGGATTTCAAACTGACAATTATCCATAAAGATAATTATTGACATGTGATTTTAAATACTTAGCTTGTTTTACTAGCAAAACCGTTAAATTTTGGAGCCAGCGCCACCAAAGATGTATATTCCTGAAGAAAAAGTTTCAGAGATTTTAAATACTTCAGATATCGTTGATGTTATTTCAGAGTCTGTCATTTTAAAAAAATCCGGAAGAAATTTTTTTGGGTTATGTCCATTTCATTCTGAAAAAACACCCTCCTTTTCCGTCAATGCAGGCAAACAGATTTTTCATTGTTTTGGTTGTAGTGCGGGAGGAAATGTATTGTCATATATTATGAAATATCATGGGATTACTTTCCCGGAGGCTGCAAAAATGCTGGCCCGCAAGTATAATATAACCATTGAAACCAAAGACATTGATCCTGCAAAAAGAAAACTATTCCATCTTAAAGAGAGTCTGTTTCGATTAAATAAAACCGTTATGGGGATTTATTTTGATGAGCTGAAAAACTCAGCACCCGGTAACAAGGCGGGGGACAAGGCAAGAAAATATTTAAAACAAAGAGGCATTTCCGATGATATTATTCAGCAGTTCAACTTAGGCTTTTCTCCGGACAAGTGGGAAACCATTGTTAAGGTCTTGAAAGAGAAGAAAATCCCTAAGAATATAGCCGTTCAATGCGGTTTGATTTTGGGAAGGCAACAAAAGACCGGGTATTATGACAGATTCAGAAACCGGATCATGTTTCCTATTTTTGATGTGAATATGCAGGTGGCCGGTTTTGGCGGCAGGGTGATGGATGACGCCATGCCAAAATATATGAATTCCCCGGAAACACCTGTATATAACAAAAGCCGTATTCTTTACGGCCTTCATGTGGCAAAGCAATTTTGCAGACAGACTGGGTTTGTTTATATTGTCGAGGGTTATTTTGATTTTTTATCCCTCTATCAACACGGCATTAAAAATACTGTTGCGAGTCTTGGTACTGCATTAACACCAGATCACGTAAGAATCCTTAAAGGATATGCTGCAAGGATGATACTTGTTTTTGATTCTGATACTGCCGGAATCAACGCAGCAAAAAGAAGTATTAAGATTTTTTTAAAAGAGGGCGTCGATACCAGAGTCCTTGTGCTTCCTGAAGGAAATGATCCGGATTCCTATATAGTAAAATATGGGCGGGACGCCTTTAATGAACTGGCAAAAAACGCCAAAACCGTTATGCAATTTCTTTTACAGGTCTCCATTGATACACATGGGCTGTCTGTGGAAGGACGGATTAGAATTCTGGATGATATGAAACAGCAGTTGATTTTGATTCAGGATAGTGCCTTAAGATCTTTATATATAAAAGACCTTGCAGAAAACTTGAATATAGATGAAAAAGCAGTTTTGGAGAAAGTCAGGGAGCACTATTTAAATGGCCCCGTAAAAAGAGCATATCTGGATGATTCAGAAAAAGAGGAAGACACGCTTGCATCAGACCGAAGAGAAGAGCAGATGATTTCACTGATGCTGAATTTTCCAAAAATTATAGAAGAAATTAAAGATAGAGATGTTTTAGATTGTTTTTATTCTGAAAAATTAAAACGCATAGCAAAGAAAATCATAAGTATAGATCCCGGAAAAGAAGCCTTCATCTCAGATGTTATGGCAAAAATGGAAAATAGTGAGGATCAAGAACTTATCGCGTCTTATGCCATGAATGATTTTGTTTCAGAGAATATTCATAAAACAGCTCTGTCTATAATCAATAGAATTATTAGAGTTAGAAAAAAGCAGCAAAACACTTTAACAGCTAAAATTATAAGTGCGGGAAAGGGCTGTGATTCTGATTTGATGGAGCTTTTAAAGCAAAAGCAGGCAGAGATTCAGCAATTACATGGTCGGTTATAACTTTAATCCCTTTGGGAGGCATTTTATGGCAGGTAAGACAAATAAGTCTGGAGAGAATGTAGTGATTAGTAAGAAAGAATTACAAAAATTGATTAAAAAAGGTGAAAAAAACGGTTCTCTCTCGTTTGCCGAAATTAATGATGCAATATCTGATAATTTAGAATCATTGGATCAGATTGAAGATATTGTTATGCAATTTAAAAAGCTTGGAATCAAGCTTGTGGATAAGGAAAAAGAAAAAATAAAAAAAGCAACTAAGAAACTTGCAAAAAAAGCCACTATAAAAAAGACTGCAACCAAGGCTGCAAAGAAAAAAAATGTAACCAAAAAGACAGTTAAAAAGACGACTAAAGCGGCAAGTAAAAAGAGTGCAAAAAATAAAAAGGAATCTATAAAAGAAACTAAAAAGGATGCTGAAAAAGAAAAAAAACAAACTGCTAAAAATCTTTTTCCTCCTAAGAAAGCGGGTGCAGATGTAGAGTTTGGTGCGGTTACTGACCCTGTAAAAATGTATCTCAAAGAAATGGGAATGGTCACTTTGCTCAGTCGTGAAGGTGAGATTGAAATTGCCAAAAAGATTGAGCATGGGGAACGTGATGTCTTGCGAGCTATGTTGGATTGCCCCTTATCATTATCCACAATTTTCATCTATGGAGATAAGATGGAGGAAAAATCCATGCGTCCCAAGCATGTATTAAGAGATGTGGATGAAGGGGATGGAGTTGTCGATGAGGTTTCCAAACAGGCAAAATTTTTAAAATCTATAAGAATCATAAAAAATATTCACCGGGAAAATTTAAAAAAAAGAGATATATTGCTGCAAGAGAAAAAGAAATCTAAAAAATATGAAATCATTTCCGGCGAGATATTTAACAACACAGAAATAATATTTGATGAATTAAAAAAATGGCGATTTGAGTCCAATGTTATCGATAATATTGAAAAAAGTATTAGAAATACCATTACATGGTTTAATACAGTTGATGATTTATTTGAAAAATGTGCCAGAACTTTTCATATTAAAACTCGAACAATGCTTGATCAACTCTCTGATGAAAAAACATTTGTAAAGTGGGCATTATCCAGGTCTGATATTAAAAAAGAGCGAGCCGAAGTATTATATCAGGACATCTGTTCCATTTTAATCCAGGTTTCTTTGAGAAAAGATGAAATCAAAGGGGATTCAAAATTTTTAAAACAGATTACTGATAGTATTGACACAGGGCGCAGAAATGCTGATTTTGCAAAAAGGGAACTGGTGAGAGCAAATTTAAGACTGGTGGTCAGTATTGCAAAAAAATATACGAACAGAGGATT
>JAGLFI010000194.1 GCA_023144585.1 Desulfobacula sp.
AAAATATCTCTTTTTTGTATAAATTCATGCATCGACTATATGGCAGGCTATTGTGTGATTTCGCCCTATACTTCGTTCCTTCGGGACGATTTTCCTGCAGATATCCTCCACCAATGGACAGCGGCCTTCGAACCTGCAGCCTTCCGGCATATCCAGTAACGACGGGACATTTCCCTTTATTGTCGGCAGAATTGTTTTGGGTTCTTTGGCAAGGGATGGAATAGAAGTTAACAATCCTTTGGTATAGGGATGTTTTGGATATTTGAATAGATCGGTAACTTCTGCTCTTTCAGCAATTCTTCCCGC
Source organism: Desulfobacula sp. (assembly GCA_023144585.1). GTDB lineage: Bacteria > Desulfobacterota > Desulfobacteria > Desulfobacterales > Desulfobacteraceae > Desulfobacula. The sequence continues at coordinate 307 of JAGLFI010000194.1, forward strand.
ATACATGATCACAACATCATCACAGTTCTGGGCAATAACCCCCAAATCATGTGTGATCAAAATCACAGACATTTCTGATTTTCGCTGAAGGGATTTAATCAAACTCAGAATCTGGGCCTGAACCGTTACATCCAATGCAGTTGTGGGTTCATCTGCAATAAGGATATCGGGTTCACATGCCAGTGCCATGGCGATCATTACCCGTTGTCTCATACCGCCTGAAAGCTGGTGGGGATATTTTTTCATCACCTTGTCCGGATCAGGTATGCCCACTTTTTCCACCATTTTAACAGCAGCTGTTGTCATTTCATCAAAAGACAATTCAGAAAAATGAAGTCTATAAATCTCAATCATTTGCTTTCCAATTGAATGAACTGGATTCAGGGCTGTCATGGGCTCCTGGAAAATCATGGAAATTTTCCTGCCCCGGATATGGTGCATATCATTTATCGGCAGGGTAAAAATATTTTGATTATTGAATATGGCGCTACCCTGAACAATCCGTGAAACCGGTTTCGGTAAAAGCCTCATGATACTGAGAGCCGTAACACTTTTACCACATCCGGACTCTCCCGCGACACCAAGGATTTTTCCTTTTTTAAGTTGAAAATCCACTTGTTCAACTGCCCGAACGACACCCGACTCCGTGTTAAATTCAATGACAAGGTCACTGACATCTAAAACAATCTGATCAACCATAGCCGCTTACTCCACTTTAAATCGTTCATCCACAATAACAACCGGTTGAAAGACCTTACCTTTTTTCAGGGCAGCAAGGGTGTTTTCCTTTTTCTTGGCATTAATCCAAAAAAGGCCGCCGGTGGTGGACGAGAAAGGATCAAACAGGCTGTCGGACCGTCTGGTTCCATGGAAATCAGGAAGTTCAAGCCATCGCCAATACCCCAGCCGGACATAGGGAACCATAAACGTGGGGACAAAAGCTCCGGTTTCATGGATGGAGTGCTGTATTTTTAATGACAGCTTTATTCTTTCCTTTTCATCCAGGCTTGCCCTGTATTGATTAATCAATTTGTCCAGTTCCGGATCATCCGTATTGGTAATATTATTGGTCTGCGGTTTATGGGCATTGTCGGAATGCCATCCCTGCCAATAGGAGGGTCTTATGTTGGTACTCCATCCCATCCATGCGACATCATGCTTTTTTTCCAAAAATTTTTTAAACATTGCAGTGAAATCCAGTCGTTCAAGCAGCAATTCAACCCCTGCTTTTAATGCATCTTCTTTCAACACCACAAGTCGCGGCGTATGTTCCTCATAACTGTAAGTGACTTTAACAGAAAACCTTGTCCCCTTTTTTTGCCAGATACCATCACTCCCCCTTGTCCAGCCGCCTGATATCATTAGGTCCTGGACTTTTGCAATATCATAAGTCCTTGGTTTTATAGTATAATCGCTATATTGCCCATATCCAAAAAAAGCCTGGGCCAGCCTGAAATAATCACCCCTTAATACATTGTTTATGACTTTTTCAATATTCATTGCATGGGCAAATGCATAACACAGACGTCTGTCTTTGAATATTTGTTTATCCTGGTTAAGCCACATTCCCTGTGCGGATCTCTCCTGATCATTGAAAAACCATATTTTATTGATATACCCTTCTTGAAACAGGGAAATACCAGATTTCTCATGCCAGTATTTGGGCATTGTCAATCCAAAAGCATCCAGCTTCCTTTTTTTAAAATATTCCCATTGAAGGTTAACATCCCGTATCACATCAAACACAACAATATCTATATTAAACCGGTTTTTCAAAAATTTATTATCTTTAGCCCACCAGTCTTTTTTTCTTTTGAACTTAATAAATTTTCCTTTTTTAAAATCATTGATCTGATAAGCCCCTGTGTTGGGAACAATCTTCCAATTATATTTTTGAACAAAGGTTTCATCCAGTATACCAAAATAATGTTTCGGCGTAGGTGAAATACCCAGCTTCAAGTGAAGATCCGGTACGGCTTTTGTACTTTTTACCCCAATGGTATAGTCGTCATAAACAATCACCACTTCTATTTCTTTTGTATAGTAATCATTGTACCAGGGAGCAATGATATGTTCAGAGCGCATAAATTCAAGGGTATATACAAAGTCCCATGCTGTAACAGGCTGGCCATCCGACCATCTGGCATCTTTGGAAAGCTTGAAGTACATGGTTTTCTTATCATCCCCAAAGGCCCAGTGTGTGGCAAGCTCAGGAATAATATCACCTGTATTTGGATGAATATTAATCAAAGATAATTGATTATCTAAAATTGCACTTCGAAACGATCCGTTTGAATCCGGTCCCACCACCCTGAACGTCATGGGGAAACTTGTAATAGCAGAATGAAAGATTCCACCCCTTAACGCTTTGGGAGATGAAAAAACCAAATCGAATTCATTGGTCAGCCACTTAATATTGTCCGGCAAAACAGCATAGTTTTTTTCCTCTTGGGTGACAATACTTTTTGATCCTGATTTGGGTCCTGATTTTAGTCTGGGCTGCTCTTTTTGCTGATTTTTTTGTATATCATTATCCCCACAGCCTGTCAGACAAAAGCAAAACAGCAATGTCAGGGTGAATATCATTATTTTAAATTTCATTTCTGCTCCGGTATTTCAAATTGATCCCATGATTCAAAACTCAAAATTAAAACTTCATACCGCATATCTCCATACCAGATTAAACCTCTGATAATCAACTTTTGTTTTCCCTGAAAAATCAAATAACGAAATAAAACAGATTGAAGATCGTGTGCAAGAAATGGAATTATAAAACCTTTTGACAAATCGCTATTTGACCATTTGCCAATTCTGGCATTTTGGCCGAATAAACTACCCCGCCGCAAACAGAAGGAATATCCTCGAAGGATACTATCATTTTTATCATCGCAAGCAAATAGGAATAGGACCCCGAGTAATTCAATTTGATATTATAAAACACACTTTGAAAAAACGTCATGTTATAAGCCAGCCTGTAGTTCCTCTATTCTGATAATATGTTTTGGTGATAAAGTTTTGTTCTTTAAATCTATTGCATAGTCAGAAAACAAATTTTGTATTCATTCACGGGGTCATCAAGTGGTTATAAGTGACTGAAATTATAAGCAAATCCATGGCCAGTGTAA
>JAGLFI010000195.1 GCA_023144585.1 Desulfobacula sp.
AATCCCATTAACCAATAAATTTATCAAAACAGCACTTAATCTGGGGGTTGGCATCACAGGTGAACTGGATATTTTCATCCGATACAATGATCTTCCCATTATTGCTATCACAGGCACCAACGGCAAAACCACAACGACCTCTTTAATCGGTGATATGTTAAAGACCTGCGGCATGAATCCTTTTGTGGGCGGGAATATTGGAACTCCTCTGGTTGATTACTTGATGTCCAAGAAAACAGCCGATGTCATCGTTGCTGAAATCTCCAGTTTTCAACTGGATATTTCAAAACGATTCAAACCAGATGTGGGCGTACTCTTAAATATCTCAGAGGACCACCTGGACCGGTATGAAAATTACAAGGCGTATACCGATTCCAAATGGAATATTTTTAACAACCAGGACTCTTTCGACAAAGCTGTGATCAATCAATCTATAAATGATTTTGATAAAAAATCTCGAAAATTACCATCCAAAATTTTTACATTTTCATCAGGCAGCGACATCCTGGCAAATTGCAGTGCTAAAATCGTTTCAAAAAAAATTGAAATCTTCACAACAGATTGTGGCATAACAATTCAAACAGAAAAACTCAAGGAACTTGCCGGCACGCATAACAGAGAAAACATTGCCGCAGCTGTTCTTGCCTGCCTTGCCATTGGTGCAGATATAAAAGATATTTTAAAAGGATTAAAAACTTTTAAAAACCTGGCTCACAGGATGGAATTCATTAAAACCATTGAGGGTATTGCTTTTTATAATGATTCAAAAGCAACCAATACGGATGCGGTTCTCCGAGCCATTGAGTACTTTAAAAAAAACATCATCCTGATTTTAGGAGGAAGGGAAAAAGGTACTGATTTTTCTTTGCTTGTCAATGACGTAAAAAAGAGTGTCAAAACCATTGTTTCCCTTGGAGAATGCAGAACACATATCAGAGAAACCTTTGAAGATATCTGCTCTCTAAAAGAGGCCCAAACTATGAAAGATGCCGTTCAAACAGCTTTTGATGCAGCTGTTTGCGATGATGTCGTCCTTCTCTCCCCTGCCTGTGCAAGCTTTGACATGTATGACAGCTATGTCCACAGAGGAAATGATTTTGTAACCCATGTAAATGCTCTTGGAAACGCATAAAATGACAGAACCAACAAAAACCATTCATCCTTTTTTCAGTGAAAAGAGCATTCTTTTTCCTGTTATTCTTCTTTCGGGAATCGGTATTATCATGGTTTATTCAGCAAGTTCCTCCATCAGCATGGAAAACTACAATACAGCATTTTATTATATGAAAAAACAGGCCCTGTTTTTTGGCATCAGCCTGTGCGTCATGTTTGTCACTGCCTCTTTTCCCTACAAACTTTATAGAAGTTTTTCCTACATCATCCTTTTTACTGCAATTGCTCTGCTCGTGGCTGTACTGATTCCTGCGTTAAGCATTAAAGCCGGCGGGGCTCACCGGTGGTTGAATCTGGGGGGATTAACCTTCCAACCGGCTGAATTTGCGAAACTGTCGCTCATCCTTTTCCTTGGATATTCCCTGTCTAAAAAACAGGATTTGATAAAAGTTTTTACTATTGGGTTTTTCCCCCATGCATTTATTTTTGCTCTCTTTGCCTGCTTAATCATTCTCCAGCCTGATTTTGGAACAATTGTTGTCTTAGGAATAATCACATGGGGGATGATGTTTATTGCCGGGGTTAAGATCACCCATTTGCTGTCTCCAACCCCTTTGCTGATCCCCATTATTTATTTCTGGGTTTATAAAGTTGAATACCGGCTGGAAAGGATTCTCTCATTTTTAAATCCATGGGATGATCCCTATAATACCGGGTATCAGATTACCCATTCCTTAAAAGCTTTTGGCTCAGGCGGTATTTTCGGAAAAGGTATTGGTCTTGGCATGCAGAAAATGCACTACCTTCCGGAACCGCACACTGATTTTATTTTTTCAATTATCGGAGAAGAATTGGGGCTGATCGGTGTACTCACGGTTCTCTCCCTGTATTTAATTTTATTATTAAAAGGAATCCAAATTGCCAAAACATCAAAGAGTCTTTTTGGCACTATCACAGCCACAGGCCTTACTATTTATATCGGCATCCAGGTCATCATCAACACAGGAGTTGCCCTGGGGGTTCTGCCGACAAAAGGGCTGACCCTGCCCTTTATCAGTTATGGAGGAACATCCCTTGTAATCAATATGGCAGCCATGGGGATTTTAATGAATATCGGGGCATCAAAGGACTATGAACAAGCCGTTTAACATCATCATAGCCGGTGGAAAAACCGGTGGGCACCTGTTCCCGGGGATTGCTATTGCCCAGGCCCTTAAAGAAATCAGCCATAATGTTCAGGTTCTTTTTATTGGCACCAATGCACCCTTTGAAGTCCAAACCCTTGAAAAATACGGGTATGCACACAAGAGTATTTTTTCAAAACCTGTTAAGGGCGGAAATATTATCAATAAAATATTTTCAATAAGTATTATCCTGGTTTCCCTGATCCAGTCCATGATCATCATGAAAAGTTTTAAACCTGATTTCGTTATAGGTGTCGGGGGATTCTCATCCTTTGCCGTTGTACTGGCAGCCTGGATCTTACGAGTTCCAACTGCCATCCAGGAACAAAACGCCATCCCGGGGTTAACCAACCGCCTGTTGTCAAGATTTGCAAAGACTATTTTTACTTCATTTGAAAAGACAAAAGGATTTATACACAACCCTAAAGCAAACTATGTCGGCAACCCTGTCCGGAAAACAGACAGTGTTAAATCTGATGATACTCCTAATTTAAATAATTTTAATCCAGATAAATTTACCCTTCTTATCACAGGCGGAAGCCAGGGTGCCGGCAGCATCAACAACGCCTTTATGGATGCCCTTGAATTGATGGGCGATATCAGCGGATGCAATATTATTCATCAGACCGGCATTAAAGATGAACCCAAAATCCTGAAAAAATATGAACGTCTGAAAATCAACGCAACAGCCAAAGCATTTTTTCATAATATGCCGCAACTTTTGGAGATGGCCGATCTCGCCATTACAAGGGCAGGTGCCGGAACCATTTCCGAACTTTGCATCAATGGTATTCCTGCTATTCTTGTTCCTTTCCCCCATGCGGCTGATGATCATCAGAGCTTTAATGCAAAGGATCTTGAAAAAAAGGATGCTGTCGTGATGATAAAGGACAGTGAACTGACAGGAGAGATTTTAAAAGAAACTATGGAAGGTCTGATCGGGAACAAAGAAAGGCTTGCGCACATGGCAGAAAGGTTCAAGCACCTGGCCATGCCCGACGCCGCTGAAAAAATTGCAGCATTCATCTTAAAAACAAAGGATATAAAGGCTTAAAATCCATGTATCAAAAAAATTACCATATTCATTTTGTCGGTATCGGCGGCATCGGCATGAGCGGC
>JAGLFI010000196.1 GCA_023144585.1 Desulfobacula sp.
TTTCACTAAACCTTCCTTTAACATGCCCTTCTAAAACAGTGTATCTGTCATTTAATTTTGTTGTCATTGAATCCGCTTCAATGATGGAACCTTTTTTTGTAAATTTAACGTGAGTATCAGAATAGATTATATGTTTTTTTTTATTATAATGCAACTTATCAGTTTTCAGAACAGAAGTTTCATACATTACAACCACATTGTCTGAAAATATCATATTATGAGTTTTTGTATCCAGAATGCCTTTTTCAGACGTCAAGTGAATTTTTTTTTTGTCTTTTGTATAAAAAATAATTGAGACATCAATGAGAACAGCTTTTTTTTCATTTTTTAAAAGAGTAGCAGAAGCGGCGGTCAACTCCCATTCCTTTATCCCGTTTTTTTTTGAGATTTGCTTTAAAACATTTAATTTCAAGGCAGCTTTGGTGTCTATTTTAATGTTATGAATTTCCAGGGGCCTGGTGAGTAACCTGTCAAAATAAAAAAAACCGCTGATAATGAGAATCATCAATATCAGCAATCCGATCAATGGATATGTCAGTTTTTGTTTTAAAGACTGTGTCATGACAAATATTTATTTAGGATGATATCCCATAGGCCTTTTGCTTTCAGAATACTTTCACAGATCTCCCTGACTGCTCCCTGACCTCCTTTTTGGCTTGTGATAATGTCACAATGCATTTGAACATCGTAAGAAGCGTCACAAACACAAAAAGAAACACCCACCCTTTTCATGACGGGCAGATCAATCAGATCATCTCCTGCAAAGGCAATTTTTTTTGCTGATATCCCTGTTTGGGAGATGATTTTGTCAAGGGTGTTTGATTTGTCCTTGATACCATCAAATAGTAAGGTTATGCCAAGATTTTCACAACGGTATTTCAAAGCCTTTGATTTGCGGCCCGTGATGATACCGACGTCTATCTCTGCATCCATTAGAAGCCTCATGCCAAGGCCATCCTTTGAATTAAAACTTTTTATCTGTTCCCCTGAATCTGAATAGGTAATAAATCCATCAGTTAATACGCCATCCACATCCAGAAGCAAGAGTTCAATGTTGGCAAGCTTGTTTTTCATATCTCTTATCCGACCACTTTTTTGACAGCCAGAAGGGTGGATAAAAGGTTTTTCATATCGTTTAACGGTAATGAATTGGGTCCGTCACACAACGCTTTCTCCGGTTCCGGGTGGGTTTCAATAAATAATCCGTCCACACCTGCTGCAATGGCAGCTTTTGACAGGGTGGGAACAAATTGTCTTTCTCCAGCCGAAGAATCAGTGGCACCTCCCGGAAGCTGAACGCTGTGAGTGGCATCAAAGACGACGGGAACACCTAAATTTTTAAGAATGGGTATGGACCGCAAGTCCACCACAAGATTATTATATCCAAAAGATGATCCTCTTTCAGTAATACAGATATTTGTATTGCCGGATTCTTTTGCCTTGTTCAAAATATTTCTGCATTCCAAAGGGGATAAGAACTGCCCTTTTTTTATATTAACAGGTTTGCCTGTATTGCAGGCAGCCAGAATTAAATCTGTCTGCCTGCAAAGGAATGCCGGTATTTGGATAATATCCAGAACTTCTGCTGCTTTTTCAGCCTGGTCAGGTAAGTGGATGTCTGAAATGATCGGAATATTTAATTCTTTTTTAATAGCGTTAAGGATGTCGAGCCCTTTATCAAATCCGGGTCCCCTGAAAGATTGAATAGATGTCCGGTTTGCTTTATCAAAAGAGGCTTTGAAAATAAAGGGTATATCAAGTCGGTTGGTAATTTTTTTTAAATGATTTGCAATCAAAAAAGTTATTTCATAATTTTCAATAACACAGGGGCCTGCTATAAGAAAAAAAACAGGCTCAGATTTATCGATTAAATTAAAGAAAAAATTATTCATAGATTTAAGTCCTCATTAGAAGTTTTGAGGCCAAATTATATTTTGAGACCCAAAAAGTCAAGAATGGAAAATTGCTTGATAAGTTTACCCATAGCTGCTATTTTACTGTAATTTTGCTTAAACATCTACTAACCGCTTGAAAAGATAGGTATTATTGATGAAAAGAGTCGTTGCTTTAGTTCTATTTCTTATGATTTCAATCCCAATTATTTGGGTGCTTGTTTATAAATATGAAGGCAAGAAACCTGTTGTGGATATTCAATTGCCTTCTTTATATTTAAAAAAATCCTATGAGATGTCTCTTCATGTGACGGATGAAAAAACAGGCCTTCGCAAAATCATGGTATCCATCATGCAACTGGGTAAAGAAAAGGTTTTGCTTGAAAAACAATATGAATCCTCCCCCTTTTTAGACTTGTTGTCTGACTCAAAGACTGTAAAAGATTCTTTCATCATCCCGGTTGAATCCTGGAAATATGGAATGACAGACGGAGAAACCGTCATTCGGATAATGGTGTCTGACAATTCATGGCGAGGATGGAACAAGGGCAATGTTTCTTATATTGAAAAAAAGGTACTTATTGATTCAAAACCTCCCAAGGTAAGCGTTTTAACCAAACGCCACAATATTGAACGGGGGGGGACCGGCCTTATTATTTATGAGCTCTTTGAAGAAAATGTAAAAAGTGGTGTCACGGCAGACAATAATTATTTTCCGGGTCATGCCGGTCTTTTTGAGAATAAAAACATTTATGCGGCTTTCTTTGCCTTAAGCCACCTGCAGGGTCCGGGTATTCAATTATCAGTCGTGGCTGAAGACAGGGCCGGAAATATAACAAAGAGAGGGTTTTATCATTACATAAGGGATAAAAATTTTAAAGCCGATACTTTGAATATTTCTGATCGATTTTTAGAGCGAAAAATGCCTGATTTTGACGTGGGTGCAAGGAATGGGTCCTTTCAGAAATCTAAAAACCCGTGGCTTGAAAAATTTTTATATATTAACGGTGAGGTCAGAAAAAATAATGTTGAAACCATATTAAGTATTCCCAAAATTACTGAAAATAAAAAATACTGGGACGGCAGGTTTTTACGGCTTAGAGGTTCTGCCAAAAGGGCAGGGTTTGCTGATCGAAGGATTTATAAATATAAAGGCAAAGAGATTGACAGGGCAGTCCACTTAGGAATTGATCTTGCCTCAACAGCTAATGCCTCTGTGAAAGCTGCCAATTCAGGTAAAGTGATTTTAACACAATTTGTTGGAATATTTGGTAATACAGTGATCATAGATCACGGGTTCGGGCTTTGCAGTCTTTATTCGCATTTAAATCAAATTTCAGTCAACAAAGGGGATAGGGTTCAAAAGGGTGATGATATCGGTCTTACGGGTCTGACAGGGCTTGCCGGCGGAGATCATCTTCATTTTTCAATGATTGTTCACAATGTTTTTGTAAATCCGGTAGAATGGTGGGATGATTCATGGATTAGAAATAACATTACATCAAAAATAGATTTTGTGAA
>JAGLFI010000197.1 GCA_023144585.1 Desulfobacula sp.
GATGCTCTACGAAAAAAAGATTTAACTTTTAATGGAAACCCTACTGATTCATAGAAAAAAATAGTCACCGAGAATTGCTGTTGTCAAGTCAAGAGAAGTATGAAAAAATCTTGAATTCATTATTGACCAAAACTTCAAGCAATTATATACTATCAGGTTATGAATTTCAATTTTAAAGCATATGATGTCATTGTTATCGGTGCCGGTCATGCCGGATGCGAAGCTGCCCTTGCTTCTGCACGCATGGGATGTAATACGCTCCTTTTAACCATTGACATGGATAAAATCGCTTCCATGCCCTGCAGCCCTTCAATTGGCGGTATGGCAAAAGGACAGCTGGTCAAGGAAATTGATGCCCTTGGCGGACAAATGGCAAAAATCACGGATTCTTCAGCCATCCAATACCGGACATTAAATACCCGCAAAGGCCCTGCAGTTCATTCCACAAGAACGCAAAATGACAAAGCCCTGTATTCAAAAAATATGAAAGCCGTCATTGAAACAACAGATAACCTTGATTTAAAACAGGGCATGGTCCAGGAACTCGTACTTGAGAACAATACCGTGACAGGTCTTATTGATCAGACAGGGTTTGAATACTCAACAAGGACCATTGTCATTGCAACGGGAACCTTTCTTAAAGGAATGGTTCACATCGGGGCATCAAAAATCGAAGCCGGCAGGGCAGGAGAATTTGCATCCATCGGTCTTGCACAGAATCTTGCAACGCTTGGGTTTAACATCGGAAGAATGAAGACCGGCACTCCGCCGAGACTCCATGCAGACACCATTGATTTTTCCAAATTTAAACTCCATAATTCAGAGAGCCATCCCAAACCGTTCTCTTTTTCAACAACCAATATTACCACCCCCATGCTGCCAAGCTTTATGGGCAATACAAATCAAAAAACCCATGAAATTGTCAAACAGAATTTAAAATATTCAGCACTGTATGGCGGTCATATCAAAGGAAAATCTGCCCGATACTGTCCTTCTTTTGAGGATAAAATTGTTAAATTCCCGGACAGGGACAGCCATCATGTCATCCTTGAATATGAAGGCATTGACTCAAAAGAAATTTATGCTTCAGGACTTGGCAACAGTCTGCCTATGGAAATCCAGTATAAAGTTGTCAGATCTGTTCAAGGTCTTGAGGCAGCCAAAATCATGAGACCGGCCTATGCCATTGAGTATGATTATATAAATCCTCTGGAATTATCTGCCGCTCTTGAAACAAAAAAAATAAAAGGACTTTTTTTAGCTGGACAGATCAACGGTACATCCGGATATGAAGAAGCAGGTGCTCAAGGATTATGGGCAGGTATTAATGCTGCCTGTGCTGTTCAGGAAAGAAAACCGTTTATCCTTGATCGCTCCCAGGCGTATATGGGTGTTATGGTGGATGATCTTGTCACAAGGGGAACAAATGAACCCTACCGGATGTTTACCTCCAGGGCTGAATACAGGCTGCTGCTCAGAGAGGATAATGCTGACTTAAGGTTGTCCATGATCGGAAATGACCTGGGTCTTGTGGATGATGACACCTTAAAATTCTGCATTGAAATCCAGGCCCAGACACAAAAAGAAATCCAGCGGATTAAAAAAACCATCGTCAAACCCACCCGGGCGGTGAATGATTTTTTACTGGCCAAAGACACAAACCAGATAACAACCGGGGTGAAACTTAAGCAGCTTTTAAAAAGAGCCCAACTTGACTATATCTCTTTAAAAGAAATCTGTCCGCCGCCCGAACCTGTTTTGGAAAGAACTGAACAACAGGTTGAAATCCAGATAAAATATGAAGGATATATCCTGCGGCAGCTCAATGAAATCAAAAAATATAAAAACCTTGAAAAAATAAACATCCCGCAAAATTTTGAATATTCCAAAGCCCATGGTCTTTCAAACGAACTTAAGGAAAAGCTGTGCCAAATCCTTCCCGAATCATTGGGCCAGGCATCCAGGATTGACGGAATGACACCGGCTGCCATCTCTATATTAATGGTTGCAATCTCAGCCTTTCAAAACAAAAACAAGGCTTGACTTGAACAGATTAAAACTTACTATATCAAACATAAACAATTAAATTAATTGAATTAAAATTACAAAAGGATACCACATGGCCGATGATTATTACAATATTTTAGGTATTGATAAAAAAGCGGGTGCATCCGATATAAAAAAAGCATATCGAAAACTTGCTTTAAAATATCATCCCGACAAAACAAAAGGGGACAAGGCGCTGGAAGATAAATTTAAAAAAATCAGCGAGGCATATGCTGTTTTAAGTGACCCTAAAAAAAAGAACCAGTATGACACCTATGGATCAGCCGATTTTCAGCAGCGATTCTCCCAGGAAGATATCTTCAGGAACTTTGATCTGGGAGACATATTAAAGGGGTTTGGGTTTGGCGGCTCCCGGGGCGGTGGATTTTCTTCGACCTTTGGTGGAGGCGGACAGCGAGGCGGCCAAAGAAGCGGAATGGGCGGCAATCCGTTTTTTCAGAACATGGGAGGTGATGGCTTTGGACAACAGCAACAGCCTCCGAGGAAAGGCAAAGACATTGAATATGAAATTCCTTTAACTCTCCATGAAATTATCAATGGAACCCAAAAAACGATTACCATCAACCAGGGCGGCACTGCCAGGGCAATCCAGATAAAAATTCCCAAGGGACTGACCCGGGGCAAGAAAATCAGACTTGCCGGGAAAGGGGAAATAAGTCCACACGGAGGTCCCCCCGGCAATCTCTATATAAAATCAGCTCCCATCTCTTCAAACGGATATGCCATTGAAGGAAATGATATATTGCTTTCAAAAGAGGTTTTGCTTACCCAGGCACTGCTCGGTGATACCATAGAAGTACAGACACCGGATGGAATGGCCATCAATCTTAAACTTCCTGCCGGAACAAATCATAAAGCAAAAATGCGAGTACCCAAACATGGAATTCCCCAAATCAAAGGAAATGGTTGCGGAGATCTCTTTGTTGTGATTAATATAACCATGCCCAAAACGCTGACAACAAAACAAAAAGAGATTATTCAACAATTAAAAGAAACGGGATTATAACCTAAAGGTCACACGTAAATTATATTATGCCTGAATTCATTCCCTTGATTTCAGAATTTGAGATCAACAAACAAATTCAAAAAACAGGGCAAGAAATCACCAGTGATTATAAAAAAAAAATCTGGTTTGAGTCAGTTGTGTCCGGTTAGGAAATTGCATGAATAAAAGAATACGATAAAAGTCATTTTTTACTTGACATAGGCAATAAAATATTTTTGCCGACTTTGTTATAACCAATTATTATAACAAAGGAAATTGACAAACATGCGCTCACTTGATATCCGAAAATTATATCGTGACTCTCGATCATACACTCAATATATTTCAC
>JAGLFI010000198.1 GCA_023144585.1 Desulfobacula sp.
ATGAGATATGCAAAAACTTAACCGGACATCACTGAATAAATGCCGAAATAACGGCATCTTTTACCAACTCATCAATGGATGCTGTTACTTTAAATGGAGCCCCGCCCCTTGAAAATGTAATCAGTGTTTTTGTCAGCTCTTTTGCCCCAAGACATGCTTTTTCTGCTTGCTTCAGATTTCTAATTGCTTTGTGATCATTTTGTAATAAATCGTCCTCTACTATAGAAATGTTACCCAGGATTATATATAAAAGGTTATTAAAGTCGTGGGCAATACCACCGGCCATCATACCGATTGACTCCATTTTTTGCAATTGTTGCAGTTGCATTTGAAGTTGTTTTGATTCAGTAATATCGACCAATACCCCTCTTATTCCTATAACGCTATCTTCCTCATATACCAGTATGCTTGAAGCACGAACCCAGTGGATTTTACCAGACTTTGCTACAAATCGATATCCATTTGATTTAAGATGGCCGGAAAGAATTTTCGGAAACCGCTCTATAAAACGTGACTGGTCTTCTTGATGGATAAAATTGCTAAAAGGCCTTCCAATGATCTCTTGTGGCTTATAACCGCCTATAAACTCTATAGCAGGGCTAATATATGTTATCTGTCCTCTCTTATCTATCTCATATATCACCTCATTTATACTCTCCACAAGATTTCTAAATTTTGCCTCACTTGCCTGCAATGCCTCTTTGGCTTGCTTGTGCTCGGTGATGTCGGTCATGATATGAACTACGCCGGCATATCGGCCGCGCGTATCCAGGATAGGATCCACGGTGACTTGAAACCAGTGCTTACCAATCTGCCATTCCATGATCTAACGACATAGGCTTTGTCTTGCCCGCATGTTGGGACATTCGGGTATCGCATGGTCGGTACCGTGAACGATCTCATAGCAGTGTTTTCCAATCAGTTCCATACCTGACCGCAGGAACAGCTGGTCTGCTTTTTTATTGGATCGCAGTATGCGCTGGTCCTGATCAAGGACCCAGATTGCATCATTGATGGTGTCAAAGGTGAGCTGCCATTCCTGGGCCATACGAACCAGCTCTTCCTGCGCTCGTTTGCGCTTGGTAATATCACGGATGATCTCCATTTTTGAAATTGAACCATCACTATTTTGTCTAGGATAACACATAATATCGAATGAGCGACCATCCGGTGTTGTAGGAGTATAATGAACAATTTGGTTTGATTCGATAACGGGCCTTAACTTGCAGTATGTGCATGGAAAGGTAAGTCCGGTAATTGACTGATGGCAGTTTGATCCTAATATGATCTCCAAACCATTTAATCATTGTTTTATTCATATGGCGAATTTGATAATCACTATCAACTATAAAAATACTTATACCCATAGAATCAATTGCTTCGATATATCTTTTTGACTGCCCCTTACTTTTTTGCAAAGCTTGCCGAGATAGTTTGTGCTCTTTTATCTCCTGTTTCATGGACTTGTTTGCTTTGTTAAGATTCTTATTGGTTGCAAACCACTTATCTTTCATCATCCCGATAAAGTATCCTGACAGACCACCAACGATGAGAGGCACAAAATAACGATAAAGATCGTACTCGGAATTAGTACCATGAAGGGCAATACGGCCAAAACAAGGAACGATTAATGCTCCTATTATTGTGAATTTAATTTTATATGAGATTGATATCACAATATCTCTCCTCTAAAATCATTCATGCCTCAAGCTATAATTTATGCTAATGTGTTGGGCTTCAATCAACTTTGATCATGAATAAACACAACAAATTTTGTTATCTGGAGAACCAAAAATTGTCATCTGGCTCAAACCATAAAACCAATCTATTTTATACATCCTTAGTGAATGTAAGCTTTCTAAAAGCCATTACATTAAATAAATTTGCTAAAAATAAAGTAATGCAAAATATATTCCGTCTGCGGCCCTAAGTGTTTTTTATTATAAAATCAAACTCTGTCTGCATGAGCTGCTTATATAACAATGATTATAGAATATAAAAATAGTAATAGAAATCAAAAGCTAATCTTTGGTGCGGAATACTGTCTGTCGATAGAATCCTCAAGTTGAAAATACGCAAAACATTTTACTTTTTCTGATTTTTTTAAATGAAAATTACAGTACTATAAATTGTGGTGCTGGACAAATAAATTTTCAGATTGAATTTTCAATTATATGGAATAACCTGAACCAAATTAAAAAACTTGCTATAAATTATATTGGAAACCAGCTGGGACAGAGGCAACAAGCTCCTATTAATATTTTTATATCATAGCGATTATTGTGATTGAGGGGATCGATATTTTTAAACAGGCGGGCAGATAAAAAGGGACCTTACTCAAAATTTCAAGCCCCTTTTTTTTAAAGAATCTTTAAATAATTTTAAAGATCATTAATTGCTTCGGTCAGTTCAGGAATAAAATCGAGGATATCTTCAACAATACCGACATCCGCTACCTGGAAGATGGGTGCTTTGGGATTTTTGTTTACAGCAACAATAAAAGGATTGCCCTTAACACCGCCCATATGCTGGAAAGATCCTGAAATCCCCATGGCCATATATACTTTTGGTTTAACAGTCTGACCGGAGGTTCCAACCTGTCGTGATTTCTCAAGCCATTTGGCATCAACAATCGGTCTTGAGCAGGATACAACTGATTTCATTGCTTCAGCAAGTTCCTGGGCAATTTCAATATTGTCTTCATCCTCAATACCGCGACCAATAGATACGAGTACATCAGATTTTGTAATATCAACATCCCCGACTTCTGCTTCAACAATTTCAAGGAACTTTCTTTTTGAGGAAAGGTCACCGGTATCACCGGATTTATCAACCACTGATCCGCCGGCTGATCCGCCGTCAACTGGGGTAAAAGCGCCGGGTCGAACAGTCATAACCGCCCCGGAAGATATGTCAACGGTCACATGGGTGCTCACAGCCCCGCCAAGTTCCTGGCGAACGGCTTTCAGGGTTGTTCCGTCGGTCCCTTCAAAATCAACTATATCAGCGACATAAGCTGAATCCATTTTTACGGAAAGACCCGGAGCCAGATCCATCCCAAAGGTATCGTGAGCTGCAAGGAAAATAGCATCGGCCGGAATAATATTGACCAGCGCTTTTCTGACAACTTCTCCGTTTGGATAGGCAAGATCGGCATGATCAATTTTAATTACTTCCGAATAGATGGACGTCATTTCATCAGCCACTTTATCCAAATCTGCTCCTGAACCTGTTACAACAGCAGTTAAAGAGGCAGCTTCATCAATTTTTTTGGCGGCTGAGGAGTACTCCAGTGCCACGTCTGCAGCAACACCGTTCATAAATGGGATATATGCAAAAATTTGTGTCATGATTTAAAGCCCTCCGTTTGCTTTAAGCTTCTCAAT
>JAGLFI010000199.1 GCA_023144585.1 Desulfobacula sp.
ATGAAAAAGAGAAAATTGCCACAGGGTATTTAATACCGAAACAATTAAAAGAAAATGGTCTTTTTGAGACGGATGCCGTTTTTTCAAAAAATGCCATCCATGCCATTATAAAACAATATACAAGAGAGGCAGGGGTAAGAAATCTGGAACGGGAGGTCTCTTCTGTATTAAGAAAAATAGCCAAAGAGATTGTTCAAACCAATATTAGAAAATCGCATAAGATTTCAACAACCATGGTTTTAAAATACCTTGGGCAACCCCGATTTAGAGACAGTGTCCTGGAAAAAGAAGACAGAACAGGGATTGTTACAGGGCTCGCATGGACCCAAGCCGGAGGAGAACTTCTCACCATAGAGGTTGTCACCATGCCGGGCAAAGGAAATGTACTCGTAACCGGAAAGCTTGGGGATGTCATGAAAGAATCTTCCCAGGCAGCGCTCAGTTATGTCAGATCCCGCAGCAAAGAATTAAATATCAAAGAAAATTTTTATAAAAATATTGATATTCATATTCATGTTCCGGAAGGGGCGATCCCAAAAGATGGGCCGTCTGCGGGTATATCCATGTGTACAGCAGTTGTTTCCGTTTTGACCGGAAAACCGGTCTCAAGAAAGACGGCTATGACAGGTGAAATTACATTGCGTGGAAGGGTGCTGCCGGTTGGTGGACTAAAAGAAAAACTTTTGGCTGCCCATGCAAATGGTATTAAAAAAGTAATTGTCTCTATTGAGAATAAAAAAGATATTAAAGAAATTCCCAAATCCATTCAAAAGCAAATGGAAATCGTTTATGCTGAGGATATGTCACAGGTGCTTGAAAATGCCCTGTTGTGATATGAATCTAACTAGTGTCTGATCGAAAATCTGAGCTTTTTTTTGAGACACTATTCGAGATAAGATAAAAATTGTACCATGGCATCTTTTTCATCCTTTGTGGCGATGGCCCTTCGAATTTCGATTGTTTTTTTATGTTCATCCTTGTCCATTAGCAGATCTTCTTTTCGTGTTCCGGATTTGTTGATATTAATGGCCGGCCATATCCGGTTTTCTGCACAGTCCTGGGATAGAAACAGATCCATATTTCCTGTCCCTTTAAATTCCTGATAGATAATATCATCCATACGACTGCCTGTGTTAACAAGGATGGTAGCAACAATGGTTAAGGAACCGCCATTTTCAAGTTTTCTTGCAGCACCGAAAATTTTTCTGGGAAATTCCATGGCATTGGCACCAAGGCCTCCGGTCAGGGTTTTGCCATGGCTGTTTGTATTTGCGTTAAAGGCTCTGGTCATTCTGGTTAAAGAGTCGATGAATACGACAGCATTCTGGCCAATTTCTGCACACCGGATAGCCGTATGCATGGCAAGGCGGGTCATCCTCATATGCTGGCCAATCTGCTGGTCTGCGGAAGAGTAGAGAACATGGGCATCTTTTAAGCCTCTTTGAAAGTCTGTCACTTCTTCAGGTCGTTCATCAACCAGAAGAATAAAAACTTTTGCGTCTGGATGATTCATCACCACCGAGTTCGCCATATGTCGCAATATGGTTGTTTTACCGGATTTGGGCGGCGCGATAATCAGGCCTCTCTGGCCCATACCAAGGGGGGTGATCATATCCAGCGCTTTTCCCGTAGAATCATCTTCATTTTGAGTAAGATAATAACGTTCAAATGGGTTAATGCTGATCTGGTCCTGCAATAGTGGCGTGTTGATAAATTCATCAAAAGGGAGTTTGTTAATCGTCTCAATTCTGATTAAGGCAAGATTCGGATTGCTTGGACCTTTTCGTTCCCCAAATCCTTCAATAAAGCCACCTTCCTTTAAATTTGATTTTCGTATTAAACTGTTTGGGACATATGTGTTTTCAGGTTTGGGCCGAAAGTTTTCTTCTATGTCTCTTAAGAATCCAAATCCCTTATCCATAATTTCAAGATATCCTTGTACAGGTTCCATTATCAGATTCCTTGGTTGAAATTCATGACGAATAAAATAAAGAATAAGTGATTGATCGTCATAGATAATTTAAAAAGCTTAATATTCAAATTTTTTTGATGAAAAATTGAATTACTGCTTAATCATAATCAAAATTTATAGCATTTTTAATATGAGCTTGCAAGCAAGGCCATGGTAAATAATTTTACCTCATAAAAAATAGCAGTGCAGCCATAGTTTTCTGATAGTTTTTGCTTGACACAATTTTTTATTATTGATATAAATCTTTTTGTTTTTCGGGCGATTAACTCAGTTGGGAGAGTGCAACCCTTACAAGGTTGAAGTCGCAGGTTCAAGCCCTGCATCGCCCACCAGAAAGTAAGTTTAGAAAATAAAATTGTTGGGGGTGTAGTTCAGTTTGGTTAGAACGCTTGCCTGTCACGCAAGAGGTCGCGAGTTCGAGTCTCGTCACTCCCGCCACCATATAAAAAAAGGGGATTTTAGCGAAAGCTAAAATCCCCTTTTTTTTGTTTCAAAATAGTTATGGCTAATGAGTCATTTTTTCCAGTTCTTTTATGATAGCATTCCCCATGGTTTTTGTATCAACAGCCTTGTCTTTTTCATCGGTCAGATCAGCTGTAAAGATATTTTTTTCAAGAACATTTGAAATGGCTTTTTCAATAGCATTGGCAGCGTCCGAGAGTCCAAAGGTATGTTTAAGCATCATTGCACCGGACAGAATCTGGGCAATGGGATTGGCAATACCTTTTCCTGCAATATCCGGGGCAGATCCTCCTGCAGGTTCATAAAGGCCAAAGTTTTTTTCATTCAGGCTGGCAGAGGCTAAAAGTCCCATGGAGCCGGTTATCATGGCACATTCATCAGAAATAATATCTCCGAACATATTCCCACAGAGCAGCACATCAAATTGATGAGGATTTCTGACAAGCTGCATGGTGGCATTGTCGACATATATGTGGTTTAAAGTGATATCAGGGAACTCTTTTGCAACTTCAATAACCGTCTCCCGCCACAGCACCATGGAAAATAATACATTGGCTTTATCGACAGATGTCACAAGTTTCCTTCTTTTCCGGGCTGCCTCAAAGGCCATCCTTGCAATTCGTTCAATTTCAAATCGGGTATATACCATTGTATCATAGGCTTTTTCATCAAGGCCTTCTCCCTGTCTTCCTTTGGGTTCCCCAAAATAGATGCCGCCGGTTAACTCTCTTACACAGAGGATATCAAAGCCGTCTTTAACAATTTCGGGTTTTAAAGGAGAAGCAGATGCCAGGGTAGGAAAGATCTTTGCGGGTCTAAAATTGCAATATAAGCCAAAATGTTTTCTTAACGGTAATAAAGCCCCTCTTTCAGGCTGTTCTGCAGGTGGAAGGTGCTCCCATTCAGGGCCGCCGACTGAGCCAAATAAAATTGCATCACTTTGTT
>JAGLFI010000002.1 GCA_023144585.1 Desulfobacula sp.
GATGACCCCGTGAATGAATACATAAGTTTTACCTTCCATCTTATCATTGACAGGGAGAATAGTTGAGCTATATTAAAGAGTTTCAGGTTAACCCAATTTTACAGGAGATAATGGATGAAGCAGAAAATAAGATTTGAGAAAAATATTAAAGCCGGAAAGGTAGTAATTCTGGAATCCAGTGAAGTGGATCCGGGTGTTGTCATATTGCTCCATGAAGAAGAGTATGATCTTAAAGAAATGATAAAGGCCTCTGATAAAGGTGTTCAAGCCTTTTCTCACTTCATAAGAAGGAGAAGCCTTTTCCCTACGGCATACCTTTGTAATAAGCTTTTTGAGAATACAATTGAATTTTTCAAAACTAAAGCCCAGGAAAAGATTATCATTGAATATGATGATGTCGAGGCGTTTCCAAAAGAGGAAGAATTTCAACTGGAAGATGAAGACATAGAGATTGATAAAATCCTGGAGGATGATGGGGATACCAAGGAAGATGAGATAAAAGAAATAGACGCTGAAGACGACACGCCTAAATTTAAACCCGAAGATATTTCTGAACACGAAAATTAGATTGAATGATGAAAATAACGATTAAAAAAATTGTTCTTGATGCTGCTCAAAAAGCCTATGAAAACGGTTTGTTGAACTCGGACCTATTCCCTGAAATGGAGATAGAAGAACCCCGGCATCAATCCCACGGAGATTTTTCTACAAATTTTGCAATGGTTTGCGCCGCCATACAAAAGATGTCACCACGGAAAATTGCCCAGATCCTGGTATCTCAGATTGAAGCCTCTTGTGAAACAGTGGATCAAGCCCCGGGTAAAACTGCAGGTTTGATTGAAAAGGTTGAGATAGCAGGTCCTGGATTCATCAATTTTTTTCTTTCAAACAAAGCATGGCACCCTGTGATTGATACCATCCTTGCACAGGATAAGACTTATGGTGCTTCTGATATGGGCAGGAATGAAAAAGTACAGGTGGAATTTGTCAGTGCCAATCCTACAGGACCTTTGCATGTAGGGCATGGGAGAGGTGCTGCTGTGGGGGATTCTGTTGGAAACATTCTTAATTGTGCCGGGTTTGATGTTCAAAAAGAATTTTATATTAATGATTCAGGCCGCCAGATAAGAACCCTTGGCAATTCTGTCTGGATAAGGCTGCAGCAGATAACAGGCAAAAAAATCAAGTTTCCTGAGGACTGCTATCAAGGCGATTATATCATGGATCTGGCCTGCAAGATCCTTGAAAAAGAGGGTGACAAGTTACTCCAAAAGGATGAGGAAGAAGCCATTACCCATTGTGCAAAATTTGCAGCAAAGAAAATTCTTAAAGGCATAAAACAAGACTTATCAGATTTTGGCGTTACCTTTGATCAATGGTTTAGTGAGCAAAGCCTGTATGATGCAGGAAGAGTTCAAAAAATGATTGATGACTTTAAATCAAAAGATTTGATTTATGAAGAAGAGGGTGCTCTCTGGTTTAAAACACTGGATTTTGGTGATGAGAAAAACAGGGTGGTCGTCAGGAATAACGGCCTGACAACATATTTTGCTTCAGATATTGCCTATCATATGGAGAAATATGAACGAGGCTTTAACAAGGTCATTGATGTGTGGGGAGCAGATCACCATGGATATATTAAAAGAATTGATGCATCCATTGTTGCATCGGGCCGGAAAAGCAAACAATTTGAGGTCATATTAGTACAATTGGTAAATCTGTTAAAAGGGGGCAAGCCTTTTCAGATGTCCAAAAGAGCGGGTGACTTTGTTACATTAAACAATATTGTTGATGAAGTTGGCAGGGATGCCGCAAGGTTTTTATTTTTGAGCCGCAGTTATGATTCCGGGCTTGATTTTGATCTTGAGCTTGCCAAACAGAAAAATTCTGATAATCCCGTTTATTATGTTCAATATGTCCATGCAAGAATCACGGGTATTCTTTTAAAGGCAAAACAGGAGGGTATTCTTCAGGATATTGATTTTAAGAAAGGAGAAAACCTTTATCTGCTGAGTGCAAAGGAAGAAATTAACCTCATAAAAATATTAAGTGCATTTAAAGAGACTGTTCAAAAAAGTGCTGAAACATTGCATCCCCATGTGATTTTTACGTATTTAATGAGTTTGTCTGCGGCATTCCATAGTTATTATAATAAATATAAGGTGATTACAGATGACAAAGAATTAACTATAGCCCGGTTAAGTCTTGTGCTGGGAGTAAAGAAAGTCATTAGAAACGCCTTGACACTTCTCGGGGTTACTGCACCTGAAAGAATGTAAAAATGGTTTCCTTTAAGGGGATTTTAAAATATTCAATCTACCTGTTTATTGCCGGGTGGATGTTCTTACTGGGTATCATGGTTGGACGAGGGTCTTCTCCGATCACGTTTGATACCCAGAAATTCCAAAAAAGGCTTGAAGTCATTGCCAGAGAATTCGGAGAAAAAAAAGGTGCCCGAAAAAAAATTGATTTAAAATTCTATGATGTTCTTGATCATCCTGTACCCGAAGAAAGAGTGCCTCCCAAACTGAAACCATTGGAAATTATTCCCAAAAAAGAAACAATCATGGTTGAGGATACAATTCCGCTTAAGACAAGCAGAAAAAAACAGACGTTTAAAAAAGAGGCAAACAAGGCGAAAACCGATACAAAAGATCTGAAGCCTGCCCAAATCAAAACAAAACCTCCCGGTTTAAAAAAAGACAAAGCGTCTGAACAATTAACAGATAAAAAGGTCTTAAAAGGGAAATATACGATTCAGATTGCCGCGTATAAAGAGTTCAAAGATGCGATTACACAAATGACAATTCTTGAAAAAAAAGGATTTTCATTCTATAGGGTAAAAGGGCAAAAAGAGGGTGTAACCTGGTACAGAGTCAGAACCGGTTCCTTTGCTACTTACAACGAGGCAAAAAAAATAAAAGAAAAATTCAAAAAAGCCAAGATAAACTCAATGATTATAAAAAAGGAATAATAATGAAGATATCAATGGATGAAATCGGAAAGATGGCCCATCTGGCTCGATTGGAGATTGACCAGGTGCAAAAAGAAAAAATGGCAGGGCAGTTGAGCCATATTCTGGTATATATTGATAAACTCAAAGATGTTGATGTTGAAGGCGGCAAGCCGTCTTCAGGTGTTTCTTTTATGAATAATGTGTTAAGAGAAGATAAATTAAAAGTATCGCCAGGCCCGCTAGTGACGCTTGCGAATGCACCACAAAGAGATGAAGATTTTTTTATAGTTCCAAGAGTTGTGAAATAATTTTGTCCAGTGAAATAAATTCGGATGAAAGAATTCGGATGAAAGAATAAGGATAATATCAAATGGAATTTTGTGAACTGACCCTGGCTAAAGCTCAAAAAATGCTTTTTGACCATCAGATATCTTCTTTTGAGCTGACCAGCGCATTGCTGGATCGGATTGAAAAATATGATGATAAAATCGGTGCGTTTATAACGGTTGACAAGGATTTGGCCCTGGACCAGGCAAAAAAAGCGGATCAGAATATTGCGGATAATAAAATATCCGCCTTGACCGGTGTGCCCATTGCATTAAAAGATCTTTTGTGCACCAAAGGGATAAAAACAACCTGTGCATCAAAGATTCTTGATAATTTTATACCACAATACGATGGAACCGTTGTTTCCAAATTAAAGGAAAATGGCGCCGTCATTATCGGTAAAACCAATATGGATGAGTTTGCCATGGGATCTTCAACTGAAAACTCTTCTTATAAAATTACAACAAATCCCTGGAATAAACAATATGTGCCAGGGGGCTCCAGCGGGGGATCTGCTGCGGCCGTGGCAGCCGGGTTCTGCTGTGCCGCCCTTGGAAGTGATACAGGGGGGTCAATCCGTCAACCGGCGTCCCACTGCGGGGTGGTGGGGCTTAAACCGACATATGGCAGGGTATCCAGGTTTGGTCTGGTTTCTTATGCCTCTTCTCTTGATCAGATTGGCCCTATTACAAAAAATGTTAAGGATACGGCCATATTACTGAACATAATATCTGGGAATGATAAAATGGATTCAACCAGTGCAAGGGTTGATGTGCCTGATTTTACCCTTGCTTTTGATCAGTTTGAAAAAGGGTCTTTAAAAGGAATGACAGCGGGGATTCCAAAAGAATACCTGTCTGTTGACGGGATTGATCCTGAAGTTGAAAAAGTCTTTATAGAGGCAAAAAAGGTTCTTGAGGATCTGGGCGTTCAAATAAAAGAAATTTCTTTGCCGCACACAGATTATGTTGTGGCTGCCTATTATATTATCGCGCCCTGTGAAGCCAGTTCCAACCTTGCCAGATTTGATGGTGTAAGATATGGTTTCAGGGAAAAATCCTGCGAAGACATCATTGATATGTACAAAAAAACCAAGTCAGCAGGGTTTGGGCCGGAAGTCCAGAGAAGAATTATTATCGGGACCTATGCGCTTTCAGCAGGCTACTATGACGCTTATTATGGAAAGGCATCCCAGGTTCGAACACTTATCATGGAGGATTTTGCAAACGCCTTTAAAACCTGTGATTTTATCCTGTCTCCTGTGGCGCCGGCGCCGGCGTTTAAAATCGGTGAAAATATTGATGATCCTCTGGCCATGTATTTAACAGACATCTTTACACTTTCTGCCAATATGGCCGGAATCCCAGGGATATCCGTTCCTGCAGGATATTCCTCAAAAGGGCTTCCCATTGGTATTCAGATGATGGCGAACAGGTTTGATGAAATCTCACTTTTAAGAGCCGGGTATGGGTTTGAAAAAACGATACAATTGGACAAAAAATTCCCAAATCTTTAAGTATAAAGGAGGCACAATATGTCAACACTGCAACCCCAGGGAGACAAATTAAAAAAAGCGGTTAGATGGATATCGGAGAAAAGGAAACAAATGCCTGATATCAATCTTGTAAAACTGGTTGATGATGTCGGTTTTCAATTTGATTTAAGCCCGAAAGATTCCCAGTTTTTGTTAAGGTTTGTAAAGAATAATGATGATCAGAATCCTGCCTGAAATCCTTTCCAACCAGATCGCGGCAGGTGAGGTGGTGCAACGGCCTGCATCCGTTGTAAAAGAACTTGTTGAAAACAGTATTGATGCCAGGGCCACCAGTATTACTATTGAGGTTGTAAAAGGCGGCAAATCATTAATCAGGGTTTCTGATAACGGTGTCGGGCTTTGCCGTGATGACGCACTTTTGTCCATTGAAAGATACGCCACAAGCAAGATATTTACCAAAGAAGATCTTTTTTCCATCTCAACTTTTGGGTTCAGGGGGGAAGCGCTTCCTTCCATTGCATCGGTATCAAAATTCAGTCTTGTGACACGGACAAAAGACACTGACATCGGGACAAAAATTGATATCATAGGAGGGAAAATACGAAATGTTTCAGATGCAGGTGCTCCTGTGGGAACAATGGTGGAAGTTAAGAGCCTTTTTTTTAACACACCCGCCAGAAAGAAATTTTTAAAATCCGATAACACGGAAACAAGCCATATTGCTGATGCCGTATCCGGTCTGGCCCTTGGCAATTCTCATATCCAGTTCAGATTATTTTTAAACAATAAGCTGCAAAAAAGCTTTTCATCGTCTGATGATTTATTCCAGAGATCTGTTCGTGTTCTTGGAAGAGATGTTGCCGACCGGCTGTATAACTTCAAATTTTCAGATGAATTCATTCATGTTCACGGGGTTTGTGCCAATCCGTCAGTGACAAGAAGCACCTCGTCAAAGATTTTTTTATTTGTGAATAACCGGCTTGTTTATGACCGGGGGCTTATTTCAGCCATGTTTCAGGGTTACAAAGGCAGGATCATGAAAAAAAAGTCTCCCCTTGGGGTTGTTTTTATTGATATTGCCTTTGATCAGGTGGATGTTAATGTCCATCCTTCAAAACGGGAGATCAAATTTTTTAATGGTCAACAGGTATACAAGGCTGTGGCTAATACTATCTCAAATACATTGCTTCGTGAACAGCAGAACATGACAGCTTATTCAAAAGCACAGGCCATTCCCGAAGAAAAATTTGAATATTTGGATAAAACATTTAAGCCGGATCCAATAGACAGGGTTGAGCAATCTTCCATAGTTTGGCCGGCAAGCCCGGTTGAAGATAGAAAGAATTTTATTCAAGACCATACATTGCAAAAATCTCCCCCAAATGTCACACACAACAATTCAAAACTAAAAACTCAAAATTCACGTGTGACCTTCAGGTTACAATTAAGCGTAATCGGTCAAATAATGGGAACCTATATCCTTGCCCAGGGAGAAGACGGATTAATCCTTATTGATCAGCATGCTGCCCATGAACGGATTGTATATGAAAAACTTAAGCAACGGTATCACTCGCTTAAGGCTCAAAGTCAGACCCTGGCAGTGCCTGAAACCCTTGAACTGAACTTCAGGCAGTCAGATCTTTTGTCCAATATGCTGGAGGATCTAAAAACGCTTGGCATGATCATCGAGCCCTTTGGAGATACAACCTTTGTCGTAAAAGCGGTGCCGGCCATTATTGATGAAAAAGAGATCAAACCGATTATTCTCGAGATTCTTGAGGCAACTCTGATAAAAAAAGATGGATTCTCAAAAGAGCAATGGCTTGAAAATTCTTTGATTTTAGTGGCCTGTCACGGTGCAATCCGTGCCAATTTAAATCTCAGCCGGGTTGAAATTGAAAAACTGGTCTTTGATCTTGAGCAATGTGAAAATCCCCGCCACTGTCCCCATGGCCGCCCGATCATGATTTCCTGGACTAAAAATCAAATCGAAAAGCTGTTTAAAAGAGTTGTTTGATGACAGTGTATGATGTATATAATTGCAAAATAAAAAGAAAGCATAACTTGAAAAACCCTATAAAGGAGTTGTATTTTGAGACCCTGTAAATTTATGAAAACCACGTGGTTGTTTATTGCTGTTTTATTCATCTTTGCCACAATTACAGCCACTTCCGGTCTGTGCGCTCAGTCTAAAAAAGTGGCAATAGTTCCCTTTTTCATTAATTCTCCCCAGGATCTGAGCTTTTTGCAAAATGGTTTGTTTAACATGCTTTTTTCCAGATTGTCAGATCCGGGAAAAGTGGATATTCTGGATCGTGAAACCATTGACAAGGTGATGGCACAGGCCCAAAAAGCGGCTGAAATAAAGGGGTCACTTAATGAATCCAAAGCCAGGATCATCGGGGCCAATATGGGGGTTGACTATCTTCTTTTCGGAAGCCTGACCCATTTTGGAGAAAGTGTGAGTTTAGATGCCAGCATGGTGGACATTACCGGGGAAAAAGCAACTGTAACTTTTTTTAAACAGAGCAACAGCATGGGGGACGTGATTCCCATGGTCAATACCTTTGCCGGTGATATCAATTTAAAAGTGTTTAACCGGAGTATAGCCAATGAATTGTATACCAGGCCTCAGCCATCACAAGGGCCTAATCAAGTGGCTGGAACTCTCCAGGGTGCTGATGGCAGTGCAGGCGGGTCTGTGAATCTTCAGCAGACGGGTGGGAAGGGTTTTTTGACACACTTGAAGTTCAACGGCCAAATCAATGCCCTTGCAATGGGTGATTTAAATCAAGACGGTGTTGTTCAAGTGGTGACGGCAACGGATTCCGAGATTTTAATTCATAAACTGGAGAACAATAAACTTCTGGTTGAAAACAAACTTGAATTTAAGTTCACCCATCGGATAATTGCCCTGGATATTGCTGATATCAATCAAAATGGATATCCGGAAATATTTGTCACCAGTCTGAACATCCACAGGGAGGGACTGCAATCTTTTGTGCTGGAATATAATGGGAGCACCTATACAACCCTGACAGATGGCGAACATTATTATTTCAGGGTCATTGACGGGCTGAACAAGGCCAAAGTCCTTTTAGGTCAGAAATCTGCCGGACATCCGTTTCATGGCAGTATTTATACCATGACAGCATCAGGCAGGCAGTATGTCACGGATCAAAAACTTAGACTGCCTCGCAGTGCATCTGTCCTTTCCCTTGCCAAAGGAACGGTGATCACCGAAGATGCTGTTCAGTTTGTATTGATCAATGAGAATAGGCGGCTGAACGTGGTGAGTGATACCGGTAAGATAGACTGGGAAGGATATGGACATTTTGGTGGAACGGCTCATTATTTTCTTCTTCCCCGGGAAGATACAGACGCATCATATCAGGAACGGATTTATTTAAATCCCAGGATTCTTTTTTATGATATTGAAGATGACGGAAAACTTGAAGTTCTGGCTGTTCGAAATGAAGAGGTGGGAGGAGGCACCCTTGGACGGTACAAACGATTTAAAAAGGGAAGTCTTGAAATTCTATCCTGGAATGGGATTGCCCTTGCACCAGTGTCAAAAACAAGGTCAGTCCAGGGATGGATCAGTGATTTTGCCATTGCTGATATTGATGGTGACGGCAAGGATGAACTGGTAGTTTGTGTGGTGGGAAAATCAAAATTCCTCACGGGAGCAAAAGGTGTATCATCCAATATCATTTCCTATAAACTGGAATAGTATGGTTAAAAAATGTAAAAAAGTATTGACAAAAGTTGTAAAACCCCATAAAAAGGGGAAGAATCTGAATATTGGCGTTTAAAAGGAGCGGTGGTATTCAGGTGGTGAACAATAATGATAAATAGTTTTATCAAAAACGTTTAAGGAGAAAAAGATGAAAAAATTAATTGCTCTTGTTGCAGCAATGGTAATGATTTCAGGATATGCATATGCTGCAGACTGGAATTTTTATGGTAGTGCCCGTGTCGATACAACTTGGACAGACACAACGGCAGCTGGTGCTACTAGTGGTGTAGATCAGTTTTCCCTAGGACTTCAGAGTAACGCACGTATTGGTGCAAATGTAAAAGTCAGTGATGAGCTTTCAGGTCGTTTTGAATATGGCTCTGCCCCTAGCCTTCGTTTGCTATACGCAACGTGGAATTTTGGTTCAGGTTCCTTTGTAGTTGGCCAGGCTTATACTCCCCTTATGCTGCTCCAGTCTAATCAGATTGGTTTTGATGACAATGATATGGTTGGTTGGGGTACTGCCTACAGTGGTCGAAAAGCCCAGTTGAAGTTAGTATTTGGTGATTTCCAGATTGCTGCAGTAACGCCAGACTCAAATACTCTCGGTGTTGTCGGTGGTGTGGCAGAGAATAATATACCTCAATTACATGCCAGTTATCTGTTTAAAATGGATAATTTTTCAGCAAAGGTTGCGGCTGGTTATGATGCGTATAAAATCAATATTATCGGTGATTCCCATGATGTTAAGTCCTATGTTGTTGCTGCTAATGCTACTTTTAACTTTGGTGCAGGTTATCTCAAAGGTGGTTTATGGGCAGGCGATAACGCTGGTGCGTTGATTTATATTGATGTTGATGGTAGTAATATGGTTGCTGGAGGCCCTCCTAACGATGGTCGTGCTGCAGTTAGTGGTACTCAGGTTCTTGATAATGCCGGCTTTGGTTATACTGCTATTCTTGGTTACAAATTTAGTGATATGTTCGCTTTTGAAGCGGGTTATGGCTTTGTTGAAACAGAGCTTGATCTATCTAATACAGAAAATGAAGCTTCTACTTATTATGTCCAGAGTACAGTCACTTTGGCTCCTGGTGTATTCTTTGTTCCTGAATTCGGTAAGGTTGATTACAGTAAAACAACAGGTACTATAGAGGACATAACCTATTTTGCTATTAAATGGCAGATTAATTTCTAATTTGAATTCAATTAGAAATTAAGTTTTATACCACCTGAATTTTATGGGCCTGGTGATGGAAATTTCATCACCAGGCCTTTTGATTTGATCCTCCAATTCTTTCAGCGGTGGTTATAAAAGGTATTTTTTCTTCCTCCTCATATTCCTTATGGCAGGTGAATTGCCATGCTTGTATATTGATCATGGGAAGTCGCATGTCAAAAAGGAGGGGACATCTTTATGCTATTGCTTGACAATACTATTGCAGGATGTATAATACAGGCATGATTAAGTCATTTAAATGTAAAGAAACAAAAAAAATATTTAATCGTATCTATTCAACAAAATGGTCAAAGAATATACAAACCGTGGCTTTTAGAAAATTGAGAATGCTTAAAAACTCAAAGAATTTAACCGATTTAAAGATATCGCCATCTAACCGGTTAGAGAAGCTGAAAGGGAACAGGAAAGATCAATATAGCATCAGAATTAATGACCAGTGGCGGGTATGTTTGATTTGGCAGCATCCAGATGCTTATCATGTTGAAATAGTGGATTACCATTAAGGAGGTAAAAAATGGAAAAAATAAAATCAGTCCACCCTGGGGAAATACTTTTGGAAGAGTTTATCAAGCCTTTGGGAATCAGTCAGTATAAATTATCAAAAGATATTAATGTGTCTCAAATGAAAATAAGTGAAATTGTAAACAAAAAAAGAAGGGTCACTGTGGATACAGCATTAAGACTTTCAAAATATTTTGGGGTTTCCTCTGAATTTTGGATGGGTATTCAAAATGATTATGATGTGGAAAATGTAATAGACAACAAAGAAATTTATAGCAATATTGAGAAGATTCAACCCTTTGTAAAAAATATGCTTATGGCATAACGAGAATTCCGGGGACAGTTTATGACAATGGTCAACGAATATATTATTCGATTGGGGATAAATGGACAAATATTATAAAGAGCGTTTCCATGTTCAGCGAAACCTGATTCACAAGATCGCTCCCTTGATGGAAGTCAATGAGATCATTGAAAAGGTCAGAGAAGAACTCCGAAGGATTATTCCCAATGCCATGGAGGTGTGTATCCTTTTACTGGATCCGGATGCGGATCAATTACCAGTCCTTTGCAATGTGCCTTATATGAAGAACCTGTGAACTACCAGTCCTGCAAACGGGACCGGCCTGCAGTACAAAAAGCGATTCAGGAGAAAAAGGCCGTGGTGGTGGCTCAAAGTGAACCGGTAAAACGTATGGACAATGCCATTGTTGCCATCGGATCGGAATATGCCATGCCTGTTTTTGTGAAAGATCAGGTTCTGGCAGCCATCAGTGTCGTCATTCAGCCATTGATCCGGTATACCCGGCGGGATTTTGCAGATATTTTAGGAAACATTATTTTAAGTGCCAAGCACCAATGGGAAACCACCCAGGAAAAAATTCGTATCAGTCAAAAATTAACCAATATGGCACCCTTTGTCCCCGGATCTGTGCGGTATATGGTGGATAAAAATCCGGAACTTTTGAGCCAGGAAAAAGAGAGAAAAGATGTGACCATCCTGTTTTTAGATCTGGAAGGATATACAAAGCTGAGTGCCAGTCTGCCGGAAGTAGAAGTCAATGCAGCCATTGAAAAAATGTTTTCCAGTTTTGTAGATCCCATTCAAAGATTCCACGGAGATATCAATGAGACAGCCGGGGACGGGCTTATGATCATCTTTAAAGACCATGATGCAAAGACCAATGCGGTAAGCGGCCTTTGAAATTATGGATCGTAACAGGGCTGTCAACCAGTCCTTGGAATCTGTCATGGGGCCTCTTAATGTGAATATCGGGATTAATTCGGGTTCCGCCCTTGTTACGCGCATGACCTTTACAGCCACAGGAACTGTGACCAATATCGCCGCCCGTTTGTCAGATTTTGCCAAAGGTGGAGACATTCTCATGGGTGAACAAACTAAAAAAATGGTGGGGGGGTTATGGCCGGTGTATCCTCTGGGGCCTGCCAGGTTAAAAGAGGTTAAAGACCCTTTGCCGGTTTTTTCACTTCTCCGGGCTCCCTAAGGATTCAATTGGTCAAGATTGTCTCGGATAACCTTAAATAGATCAGTATAAATTTTTGACTGCCCGTACTTTTTTTCATGTTCTGCAAGCAATGGGGTATAAGTTTTTGTCACGGCTTGAATCATTTTTATCATCAAAAAATCAAGCTTTTGCGGCCGGATATTTATATCCCGGGCAAATTTTTTAAACGATTGTTCTTTGATCCTGTCATGTCTAAATGTCTGGCCGATAGCCATGGCAAATTTATTATCCAGGGGGTAAACTTGCGTGGACAGCAGATCATAAAATGGTGCTAATTGTAAATTTGGTTCATGGATGATAGAAAAATTTTTCCCGTGTGCATCATGATTCCCAATCAAATAGTTGAATATCATTATATGAGCAAGATTAATTCTTACATCCACCCCCGAATCAGAAAGAAATTCATCTGCCAACTGCCTGCATTGCAGAAAACCCGGACCGCCGGTTTCCTGATATTTCCGGTCGACGGGCACCCCCATTGCCTGGCAAAAATTTTCCTGATGAATGCGGTGGACCTTCCGGGTGGTCTTTTCCCTGTCATACCGATTGACAACAAACAATTCATGGTTGCCGATCTTCATCAATCTTGAATCCGGTACCACCAATCCAATTTTTAGAGCCAATTCCATGCAAAAGGCTTCATTCCTTGGGATATCAGGGAAAGCGGCATTGGCAGGTTTAATAATATGGATGGTTGGCGAACCTGAAGTAACCGGTAAATAAAATTGATTTTTTTCAATATAAACAGGCAATTTATCCTGAGCACCTGCAATAGATAGTCTGGCTTTTTTCATCTCGGGAAACAGTGTGTATTTTGCCGGATTACCTGTGATTTTATCCAGAGCCTCCACCAATTCGGTATTGATACATTCATATTGTCCAGGGGTGAAATCCATCTTACTTTCTTCATGAATGATTGAAAGAGCGCTGGCACAATCTTCCCCAAAATTTTCAAGAAAAGCAAACGTATCTTTTTTGTCAAACCTGCGATTGAATGCCAGAATAGTTCGTGCATTATTTTCAGGGAGCAGGTTTTCAAAAAAAGCCGTGCTGATTGCCGGGGAGTATTTTTTGTCTGTGCAGGGAAGAGAAAGAGCAATAGGCCGTTCAATATTATTGAGCCAATCTTGAGAGTACTGGAATACCACCCTTCCTTTTGTATGTCGTTCCAATGTCCCAACCAATTGTTCATTCCATATCATCAAAAGCTTATCTTTGTTCTTCATTTTTCTTCCTTGAAGGGAGAGTATCCGGGGTTAAGTAAATCAGAAGACCTAAAGCCCTGGCTAAATCAAACACTTTATTCATCTGAATCGTTTCTTTTCCACGCTCAACATCACTGATGAACTTCACACTAACCCCGGTGATATCAGCCAGATCCCCCTGAGTCATTTTTTTCTTTTTGCGGGTGTCCTTTAATGCCCTGCCCATGTATTTAACTAAGCGTATTCTATAGGGGTATCTTATTTTGGTCAATTTTAGTTTGACGTAAAAACCCTGGCCCTGTAGGCCAGGTCAGAGTTCAAAGGCTTTGCCATTTGAACATTTTACTATAGACAAATTATTTCCAAAATTTTGCAAATATTTTTATAATATGAGCCTCTTGCAGAAACTATGAATTTTTT
>JAGLFI010000020.1 GCA_023144585.1 Desulfobacula sp.
TCTCCCTGCAAATAATAATTTGATCTCAAAAAATCTTGTATCAGGAATTAGTATTTTTTTGCAACAGAACCCTTTCTTTCAAACAAATCCTATCAATATTTTGATATACCGGATGGAACAAAAATGATATACATGCATCCTGATACTGGGAAAATATCAAAAACGAAAACTTCGCACTTTGTCAAAGCATTAATTAAGATAAGGGATCTGCAATGATAAGAAAAGCAATATTAGATGATGTAAATGCCATCCATGCCTTACTTTCCCTCTATAGTAAAAAAGGAGAACTTTTAGCAAGGCCGCTGAGCAAACTATACGACCACTTAAGAGACTTCTGGGTGTTTGAAGATCCTATACAAAAAAAAGTGGTCGGGTGCTGTGCTTTGCAATTCTGCTGGGAAGATCTTGCGGAAATCCGATCCCTTGCAGTTGACCCTGATTTTACCGGTCAGGGAATCGGTACAATCCTTACTGAAAGAACAATACAGGAAGCAGTATATTTTAAAATAGAGGACCTTTTTACCCTCACCTACCGACCACTTTTTTTTGAACGATTCGGATTTTCAACCATTGATAAGAATGTGCTTCCCATTAAGATATGGGCAGATTGTATCACTTGTGTCAGTTTCCCTAATTGTGATGAAATTGCCCTGCTTAAAAAACTATAAATAGACCATTTTATAGGGAATCGGCGGATGGATTAAAACAGATGGTTTTGGTAATATATGCTCTTCTGATACCGTAAGCCAGTTTGTATCAGGTTTTAGTTCTCGAAGTCTTCCCCCTTCCGAAGGCAGTGCATGACCGGTATAATCATATCGAACATTTAAAATGCAAACAAACTTTTTACGCTGCCTTGCAACCACATAATTTTTGGTAAAACTGTTTTGAGTAATACCTGCCGTGTTGGCCAGCTTTTTTATTTCACTGTCCGGCAGTTTAATCAACAGGGATTTTGATACCCCTCTTTCATCAATCCTTAAAAGATTTCTGGATTCACTGGAAGCAACATAGACGGTTGTGATTCCGGGAAGCTGCCTGAAGTATTGGGCAGCTACTATGGCCGCTGTTCTTCTCCCTCCGGACAAAACCGGCACACCATAATATTCAAAAAATTTCTTTTGGAAATCCTCAGCATATTTATCCCCTTTTTCATAGAGATCTTTTGAAATATATCTCAAATCTCTGGCAAGGTCTTCAGAGGCTTCTGCAATGGGCCAGTCTATCCTCACATGGAAGTGGGTCAGGGCATATCTTACCTTGGTCCGCTGGTTCCTTTGAATTAACAATGCATAGTCAATGGGAAGTAATGATCTCAGCAATGAAAAGAATTCACTGGTTTCAAAATATTTAAGATTCCGGTTAAAATTCTCCACATTCGGAAAATATTTATGTTTTAATAAATTATCCTTTGTTGTCTTATTGACATCAAAGTACCGAATGTATTTTTTATGTTTTTTGTGGATAAAATCTTCGGAAAAAATGATTAAAAATGAATTTTGTGCATCAAACTCAATCGAAGGAATTCTTGCCCGGGGTTTGAGTTCTCTGAATTCTACAAACGGATAGGGTGCCCGCAATCGAAGAAAATTATTATACGATCCCACAAGAGAATATCCCAGAACAAATTGATCCAGCTCATCGCGCAACACCTCATAGTAAGACCTTCGAAGTCTTTCTTCCCGGCTTAAACAATCTCTGTGCTTGCAGTATATCACACTATTTTCCTTTTATGGCCTACTCCCGATTAGATTCTTCGATTTTATTCCAGGGCAACTACGCCCGGAAGTTTTTTACCCTCCATTAAATACAAAAAAGCACCGCCGCCTGTTGAAATATAACTGACCTTATCTGTAACATTACATTTTTTTGCAGCAAGCCCTGTATCCCCTCCGCCAACAATAGAAAATGCAGAAGAATCTGCAATGGCATCCGCTATTGTTTGAGTTCCTGATATAAATTGTTCCATTTCAAAAACCCCCATGGGGCCATTCCAAACAATGGTTTTTGCATCCTGGATCGCTTTGGCATATCTTAGCGCCGTCTTTGGACCAATATCCAACGCCATCCATTGATCCGGAATCTGATCTACCAAGACTTCTTTTATCCGGGCATCTTTATCAAACTTATCCGCACAAATAAGATCCTGAGGAAGCAGGAAGTCGACCCCTTTATCTTTTGCCTTTTTAACAATATCTGCCGCTGTCTGCAAAAGATCTTCTTCAATCATTGATCCCTTGGTATCAAATCTCTGGCTTTTTAAGAACGTATTAGCCATTGCACCGCCAATGATCAGTTTATCAACAAATTTGAGCATATTTTCCAGTGCTGCAAGCTTACCGGAAACTTTTGCACCACCGATTATTGCCACCAGAGGTCTTTGGGGGTTTTCAATAGAATCGTAATATGATTGAACTTCTTTTTCAAGTAAAAAACCTGCTGCTGATTCAGGTGCGAATCTGGGGATACCTGTAACAGATGCCTGATCCCGGTGGGAAACAGCAAAAGCATTATTTACATACACATCACAAAGATTGGCAAGTTTTTTTGAAAAGTCTTCATTATTCTCTTTTTCTTCATGATGGAATCTTAAATTCTCTAACATCAGAATCTGACCGTTATTCAGTTGGCTGACCATTTTTATGACGGTTTCACCAATACAGTCATCTGAAAACAAAATCGGTTTGTCTAATAAATAAGACAATCTTTTTGCTACCTTTTCCAGGCTGAACTTTGGGTCCCTCCTGCCATTGGGTCTGCCCATGTGAGAGGCCAGAATAATTTTTGCATTTTGTTCCAGCAGATATCGAATGAGATCCAGAGTTGCCTTTATCCTGTTATCATCTGTAATGTTTAATTTTTCATCAACCGGCACATTATAATCCACCCTGACAAAAACTACCTTTGAAGTGACATCAATATCTCTTATGGATTTCATCTTTATCCTCCATCATTATTTTTGCTTTTTCTGTGCACCTGTTTTTTGCGGGACCAGCGCTCAAAGAAATTAATGGCCCCAGCTTTACTTCCCCTTTCTATAATCTCTTCTTCCACTTTAATACCATCTTTTGTGGCCATGGCCTGCTGAAGGCATTTTGTTTTGACAGGGCAATGGTAAAAACAGTCATCCGGAGTCTGCCTTAACCCCTTATCCGTCATGGGAAACACTTTCTCAAGAGTGCCAAAGCAGTGTGGTATTTCATTTGCTTTATTCATTGTATTCATCAAATTCTTTATTAAATTTTGATATCAAGCCCTGGGCTGCAAAACTGTAAAAACCTTCATTTCCAATAATCATATGCTCGTGTAATATAATTTCCACATATTTTAATGCAAAAAAGAGTTTTCTTGTAATCTCAATATCACTTTTGAAAGGATCTACATCGCCTGAAGGATGATTGTGTGCAAAAATCATGGCAGCTGCATTATGCTGTAATGCACTGATGATGACTTCCCTTGGATAGACCGAACTTGTTGTGAGTGTTCCGGTAAAAAGGATCTTGGATGTCAGGACCCTGTTTTTGGCATCAAGGAAAATCCCGACAAACACCTCTTTTGTTTTATGTCCAATGACCTGTTTCAAATACGCCATCAAATCCTGAGGATTTTGAACCACATCCTTTGATATGATCCTGGCTTCAAGGTATCTGTCGGACACTTCTTTGATCAATCGGATACCCAGACTATTTGCCGGCCCTACTCCTTCAATTTTACAAAGAGATTCACGGCTTGCCTCCAGAACTGTCTGAAAGGTCTTAAACTGCTTTAAAAGCAGTTTCGCACTCTGTTTACAGTCCTTTCTCGGTGTGTTCAGGGAGAGTAACAGCTCTATGACTTCATAATCATGGAATCCTTTAAGACTGCTTTTTAAAAACCGTTCCCGCAGCCGCTTCCGATGACCCTGGCCCCTATTCGTTCCTGATGTCTCCTTTATCATCTGTACTTTCTTCATCTACAGGAAGCTCTCCCGCATCCGCATCTGTTTCATCCTGATCATGATTTTCTTCCTCAGGAAGCCTTGCAATACCGATTAATTTTTCACTGGATGACAGGTTAATCAATTTAACACCCTGGGTATTTCTGGAGATCACATTGATGCTTTTATTGGATGTCCGAATCAACTTTCCCTTATCCGTCACCATCATAAGTTCATCATTATCATCCACAAGGAGCAGCGAAACCATCTTTCCATTGCGCTTTGAGGTCTTAATTGAAAAAACGCCTTTCCCGCCGCGTCCCTGGACCCTGTAATCCTCAATAAAAGACCGTTTCCCATACCCGTTTTCAGTCACGGTAAGAAGGGTTTCTTCAGATTCCAGGACTGCCATGCCGACAACCCTTGAATCCTGATCAATTCTCATTCCCCGGACACCCATGGAGCCCCTTGCAGTGATACGGACATTCGCTTCATGGAAGCGGATCACTTTACCCCCTTCAGATCCAAGAAAGATCGTCATATCCCCATTGGTTATCCTGGCGGCAATCAACTCATCACCCTCTGCAAGCCTGATTCCGATCAGACCACCGGATCTTCGTCTTGAATAGGCCATCAAATCGGTTTTTTTAACCCTTCCTTTTTTCGTGGCCATGACCACATATTTATTCTCAACAAATTCATCAACGGTTAACACAGTGGCAAGCTTTTCACCTTCATCAAAATTTAACAGGTTTACAATGGCCTTTCCAAGGCTTGAGCGTCCTGCCATGGGCAGTTCATAAACCTTTGACTGGTAAACCTTCCCAAAATTGGTAATAAATAAAAAAGTGGCATGGGTGGATGCAACAAAAAGATGTTCAACAAAATCATCAGACTTTGTTCCCATGGCTTTTTTGCCTTTTCCTCCCCTGTGCTGGCTTGTATAAAGTGTAATCGGATTTCGTTTAATATACCCGCTTCTGGTCACGGTCACAACCATATCTTCCTGGGTAATCAGGTCTTCAATGCTGATTTCAGCCGTACTTTCAACTATTTTTGTCCGTCTGGCGTCACCAAATTCCTCATCCAGCTCGGTTAATTCATCTTGGATCAGCCCTCGAACCACTTCATCACTTGAAAGGATCTCATTATACCAGGCAATATCCTTTAACAGGGCATTATATTCGTTAATAATCTTTTCTCTTTCAAGCCCTGTGAGCCTTTGCAGCCGCATATCAAGTATTGCCTGGGCCTGGATGGCCGTAAGATTGAACCTGGATTTTAATCCGTTTTTAGCCTTTTCAGGAGATTGTGATGCACGGATCAGGGCCACCACTTCATCCAGATGATCCAGAGCAATCTTAAGGCCTTCTAAAATATGGGCTCTCTCTTCGGCCTTTCTTAACTCAAATTTTGTTCTCCGGATAATGACGACTTGACGGTGCTTGATAAAATGATTCAGGATCTCTTTTAAGGTCAGAAGCTGGGGCCTGTTATTGACAACGGCAAGGAGAATAATTCCAAAACTTGTCTGCATATTGGTGTGCTTATAAAGCTGATTAATCACAACTTCAGCAATCTGATCCCGTTTCAGCCCTATGGCCATCCTCATCCCGTCCCGGTCAGATTCATCCCGGACAAAGGATGCGCCCGTGATAACCTTATCCCGCATGAGCTCCGCTATTTTTTCAACTACTTTTGCCTTGTTGACCTGGTAGGGAAGCTCGGTCACAATAATGGTTTCCTTACCGTTCTTTTTATTTTCCTCAACCTCAACCTTGGCACGTAAAGTAATTATCCCCCGCCCTGTGTTATAGGCTTCATGTATTCCCTTGGTGCCATAAATATGACCATAGGTTGGAAAGTCCGGCCCTGGAATGTATTCCATCAACTCACTGATATCCATTAAAGGATTATCGATCAATTGCTTTAAAGCTACAATCACCTCTTTGATGTTATGGGGCGGGATATTGGTTGTCATTCCAACGGCAATACCAGTGGAGCCATTGACCAGCAATGCAGGAAATTTTGTGGGTAAAACCGATGGTTCTTCAAGTGTTTCATCATAATTGGGAATAAAATCAACGGTTTCCTTATCAAGATCGGCCAGCATCTGATGGGCAATCTTGCGCATCCTGATTTCCGTATACCTCATGGCGGCCGGTGAGTCACCATCCACCGATCCAAAGTTACCCTGACCATCAACCAGCATATATCGAAGTGAAAAATCCTGGGCCATTCTGACAATGGTGTCATAAATAGCTGCATCACCATGGGGATGATACTTACCCATGACATCACCGACAATACGGGCAGATTTTTTATAAGATTTATTCCAGTCGTTCCGTGCTTGCTGCATGGCGTACAACGACCGCCGGTGAACCGGTTTCAGACCGTCACGAACATCGGGCAGCGCCCGTCCGATAATCACGCTCATTGCATATTCGAGATAGGATTGTTTCATCTCCTTCTCAATACTGGTCACATTAGTATCTTTATTAATAATCAACGTTATAACTCCAATTATTTGACTTTATGAACCTTTCCGGGTTCAACCATAAACTGAAAACTTGAAAAATATATATCTGCAAGGGTTAAAAACAAGGTGGCAATCAACGGACCGTAAATAATACCCAGCAAGCCATATGCCTTAAGTCCACCGATAATGGCAAAAAATACAATTAACGGATGCATTCTTACCCTGTTGCCAACCACTCTGGGTTTAAAAATATACTCGATTCCCCAGGAAAGCACGGCATAAAAGACAAGGACAAAAACACCGGCTGCAAGCCTGGATTTCAGCATTAAGATTGCAGCAGTCGGAACCATGACAATCCCGATTCCCACGATGGGCAAAAAGGCCAGAAAGCCCATGATAACACCCCATAAAAATGGAGAATTCCATCCTAAAAACAAAAAAAGCGTTCCGCCTGCGACCCCTTGAATCAAACCGCCAAGGCCATTTCCAATAAGAACGGCACCTGCCATATCCTTAAATTTTCCAAAAAGTTTTTCATCGTGCTCATCCGGCAGAGGGGACAGATCATATATGTATTTTATAAATTGATCCCCATCAATGAACATATAAAATACCACGATCAGCATTAAACAAAAATACAACACGATATTAAATACATTGGATGTGATAAACCTGGCCTGTTCAAACAATGAAAACCCCACAAACTTTCCAAGCTCTGAGATTGGGCTGATCAACTCATCCCAGGTCACCACCTTTTCAACCCCTGCCTTTACCAACAACTCATTAAACCGTTCAAGGACCTGTGTGGTTTCAAGCAGGTTTTTTAACTGATTTGAAAAAACGGCATCCTTGGCCATGGCATAAAGCGTAAACGCTTCTTTGGAAAGCACCCCGACAAAAAAGACAACCGGAATAAGTACAACAAAAAAAATCAGAATACAGGTAAGAACGGATGCTGTTTTCGGTGCCAGCTTTTTTGAAAAAAACTTAAAAACAGGATTAAAAACCCCTGTGAATACAATCCCTAATATGATGATGGCAAAAAAAGGAGCAATCAACTTGCCGGCAAGCAAAATCGCAAAGCAGAACAGAGCAATAAAAAAGACAAACACTGCTCTTTGAGAAATATTTTGCTCCAAAGTTTCACCAAATCTGTTAGATTTTAAAGAAAAGAAACGTGTAAAAAACCATATAAAGCCGCAATATGCAAAGTAATTTGCACAACCGCGGCTTTACATAAATCAAAAAATCATCTTGTTTTAACTGCTGATTATACCAAGAGCCGCCAAAACCAGAAGTATCTCAAATATAATGACTTGAACATAACTTCCAAAAAAATGGTATACAATACCGCCACCTACAATTGCCGGTACTGCCGTATAAATTAATATGCTTAATTTTCTAGGAATATCCATAATAAAAACACCCCTTTATGCCTTTCATTTCAAACATTTAACATTCAATTAAAAACCTGATGTTTTTTACCATTTTAATGCATCCAAGTCAAGGGAAAAACTTATCTTTCTATTATCATTGCCATACCCATACCCCCACCGATACACATGGAGATAAGACCCGTGGAATAGGATTTTCTTTTCATCTGGTTAATGGCCGTAACCATCTGTCTTGCCCCGGTGCATCCGATGGGGTGACCGATGGATACTCCTGATCCCAGCTCATTGGGTTTTTCCACATCAAGATTAAGTTCTTTCATACATCCGATGGCCTGGGCTGCGAATGCTTCGTTCAGTTCAATCAAGTCAATGTCATCAATGCTCATACCGGTTTGTTTCAACACTTTTCTAATCGCGGGTACAGGACCCAGACCCATATATGCAGGATCAAGTCCGCCGGCGGAAAAAGCTTTAATTTTTGCCAGAGTTTCAAGACCGAGTTCATCTGCCTTTTCCTGGGTCATCAAAACAACGGCTGCAGCTGCATCATTGATTCCCGAAGCATTCCCTGCTGTCACACTTCCATCTTTCTTAAATGCCGGACGAAGCTTTGCCATTTTTTCCATACTGGTTTCCATGGGACGCTCATCTTTATCAACAATGGTATCACCCTTCCAGGATTTGATGACTACCGGCACGATCTCTTCAGCAAATGTGCCGTCATTCACGGCAGCAAATGCTCTTGCATGGCTCAACAAAGCCAGTTGATCCTGCTCTTCCCTTGAGATACCATATTTTTCTACAATATTTTCAGCAGTGAGTCCCATGTGGTATCCATAAAAAATCTCATATAATCCATCAAATACCATCAAGTCATGGACAGGCCCGATACCGGTCAATTCCATTCGATGACCCCATCTGGCTTTGGTCAATGCCATGGGGGCATTGCTCATGCTTTCCTGACCACCGGCAAGGATCACTTCTGCTTGGCCTGCCATAATGGCCTGGGCACCAAGGGCAATGGCTTTGAGGCCTGAGCCACAAATTTTATTTATTGTAAAGGCAGGACTCTGCCTTGAGATACCTGCTGCAATCATGGCCTGGCGGGCTGTATTCTGGCCCTGCCCTGCCTGGAGAACATTGCCCATGATAACTTCATCAATAAATACAGGCGTTGCGGAATCCTCATAATCGTATCCTTTTTTTTCAAGATCGATCATGCCCTGATCTTTTAGGGTATCCGGAGAAAATTCATCCTGGGATGCATCCACAACAGGTTTTAAACCAACTCTTTTAAGAACATCTTTCATTACGAGTGTGCCCAGATCAACAACGGGTACGCTTTTCAAAGAACCACCAAAGGAGCCTACCGGCGTTCTGACGCCACTGACAATAACAACATTTTTCATTTGAAACCCTCCATCAATATTGATTTTTCCATTATAAACAGTTACATTTTAACTATATTATAGATCAATAACAAAGAGACGAATAAAAAACAAGGAATTATATAGTGGGAATGAACTGTCTCACAAACTTTCTGAATCCTTTACGTTCGTGAGCAAAAGCTTCTTGCAGTTTGGCTTGGTTTTTATACTTGATCAAGTCTTTTACAACTCCCAGCATCTCCTGATTTACGGAACAGATTTCTGTTGATATCTTTTTAGCCCGGGATATAAGTTCCTCATGAGAGACCACCTCATTTACAAGACCGCATTGCAGGGCTTTTCGGGCAGACATAAATTGACAGGTAAAAGAGAGCTGTCCGGCCATTCGCTGACCCACTGCCTGCTGTAGAAGTTGGGTCATACCCCACCCAGGATGAATTCCCACTTTTGCATGAGTATCAGCAAAAGAAGCACGTTCCGAAGCAATAAGAAAATCACAGTTCAAAGCTATCTCAAAACCGCCTGTGATGGCATGACCATTGACAGCTCCGATGATAGGCTTTTTACAATTTTCAAAGATATCCGGCAGGTCTTTCCCATCGCCGCGAGGATCAAAAAGGTTCTCTGTTTTAATCACAGACAGATCAAGCCCCGCACAAAATGACTTGCCGTTTCCGGTGATGATAGCGACCCGAATCTTATCATTATTTGAGACCTCATCAAAGTAATTGTAAAGATGTATTAGAAGTTCCCGGTTAATAGCGTTACGCTTTTCCGGTCGATTCAAAGTAATAATAGCTATTCCTTCTTTGGTTTCGAACAATACCGGCTTTCCCATATTCCCTACTTCCTTCTACGTTTTGAATTTTTATTTTCCGTATAACAATTATTATTCAACAGTACTGGTCAATATTACTCATATCAAGCCAAATATCAAACGATAAAAGACTCTCAAAAAAGTTGACAAATTTATTATTTTACGCAACACTTGCACAAGCCTGTTTTGAGATGAGGATACGTACGCTATGGAACGAAGAGTTGTTGTTGCTGGATGGGGCCAGATCACTCAGCCAAAAGAATTGAATAGTACTCCACAAGATCCCATGG
>JAGLFI010000200.1 GCA_023144585.1 Desulfobacula sp.
AGGGTTAAAAAAGATTTTGTGGATCAGAAAATAGAGCAGGATCGTAAAAGGCGTTTGTTTTTACATAGTTTGTCTGTTCTACAACGGGATGGCCGGCTTTTGGATTTTTTTGATGAAGATTTGAGTTTGTATGAGGATGATCAGATTGGGGCTGCTGTGCGAAGTGTTCAGGAAGACTGTAAAAAGACAATAAAACAATATATTGATCTAAAGCCTGTGATGGAAAAAGAAGAGGGTGAAATGGTAACGATTGAACCCGGGTTTGATATTGATTCAATTAAGCTTGTCGGAAATGTTTCAGGAGA
Organism: Desulfobacula sp.; assembly: GCA_023144585.1. Taxonomy (GTDB): domain Bacteria; phylum Desulfobacterota; class Desulfobacteria; order Desulfobacterales; family Desulfobacteraceae; genus Desulfobacula. Next base: position 306 of record JAGLFI010000200.1, read on the forward strand.
GCCTCCATTTGAGGGTATTTTGAAGCACAGAGGATGGAAAGCAGGGAAAAAAGAAATTCCAAAGCTATCAGATATTCAGGATGTTGCGATTATTACTCCTGCAGAAGTTGAAATACAATAGGGCTATACCCAATATTATTTTTTAGGAGAGACTTTGGATTTTCAAGACAAACAATATGTCATCGGTATAGATTTAGGAACAACAAATTCTGCTGTTTCATATGTAGATGTGGCAGCTTTAAGGGATGATAAATCAACTGGGAAAAAACATGTTGAAAAAAAGAATCTTGTTAGAGTTTTTAATATCCCTCAATTAACCGGGCACGGTGAGTTTACAAGGATTTCGGGACTTCCTTCCTTTTTATATATTCCGGGTGAATATGATATTTCAAAAGAGGTGTTGAAACACCCGTGGAAAAAAAGAGAAGACCTTTTTACAGGCAGTTTCGCCCGGGACCATGGTTCTAAAATACCTTCCAGACTGGTTTCTTCAGCAAAAAGCTGGCTGTGCAATCAAAAGGCTGACAGGAGAGCAAAAATATTGCCCTGGGGATCTGAAGGTTTTGAAAAAGTTTCACCGGTCACAGCCACATCGGAATATCTGCTGCATATCAGAAATGCATGGAATCATTATGTAAAGGATGAAGACAAGTTCCTTGAGAATCAATTTGTGGTGATCACAGTCCCGGCGTCTTTTAATGAAGAGGCAAGGGATCTTACCATGGAGGCCATGAAAATAGCAGGGTTCGGTCCTCTAGTAACCCTTCTTGAAGAACCGCTTGCAGCATTCTACAGCTGGTTGATCCATCATGAAAATGACTGGCAAAAGTATGTGAAGGCAGATGACCTGATACTGGTTTGTGATGTTGGTGGTGGGACAACAGACCTTAGTTTAATCAGCCTTAAAGAATCAGAAGGAACGCCAAGATTTGAACGTATTGCCGTTGGAGATCATTTGATACTTGGGGGGGATAATATTGATCTGGCACTGGCCAAAAAAATTGAGTCAAAGTTTAAGTCAAAAACTCAATTAACTTCGGATAAGTGGAAGACCTTGTGTCATCGATGCAGGGAAGCCAAAGAAAAAATACTTGATAAGGGAGAAGCTCGCGTCAGGATAACCATCAAGGGTGAAGGCCGGTCCTTGATTGCCGGCACGCTTGCGGCAGATTTATTTAAAGAAGATGTTGAAAAAATATTGCTTGATGAATTTTATCCCTATGTTGAATCTGAAGAAAATTTAAATATTGACTCTGGTAAGGAAATTGCTGATTTTGGCCTTCCCTTTGAAAAGGATTCTGCAGTGACCCGGCATATTATAAGATTCCTGGAAAACCACAGGGATGATGTAAGAAAGAACCTTGCAAAGAATCCTCTGCCTGATTTTATTTTATTTAATGGTGGAACGCTTAAACCCATTCTCGTCCAGGAAAGGATAAGGCAAGCTATTGGGAAATGGTTTAAAGCAAGTGAATCAGAATTACCTCAAATTCTTGAGAATAACATCCCGGAGCTGGCAGTCGGAATTGGTGCTTCTTATTATGGTCTTGTAAAGCAGGGCGAAGGTGTGCGGATTGGCAGTGGAAGTCCACGAAGTTATTATATAGGGGTTTCAGTTAAAGAAGAAAATTTTACCAAAGCTGTTTGTATCGTTGAAAGAGGACTGGATGAGGGGTCGGTTATTGATCTTGACCAGATGAAATATGAAGTGAGAGCTAATGAACCGGTAAGTTTTGATATTTATTATTCAAGTTATCGATCCGGTGATAATGCGGGTGAAATTATCACCATTGATGATTCTTTTTCTTCAATGACGCCTATTCAGACCATTATAAAATTTGGAAAAAATGGTCAAAGAAAAATTATTCCTGTGACAATTGGAGCAGAATATACAGAAATGGGGACCCTTTCCATGTATTGCCATTCAGGTGTGAGTGATCATAAATGGAAATTGCAGTTTCAGTTAAGAGATATGGAAAAAGGTGTGGAATCCAGGGAAACCCAAATTTATGATGAAACGTTGATAAAAGATGCCCGCAATCAAATTCATAAAGTTTTTACAGATGAATCTGATAAAAATAATGTGCTTAAAAGTATTGCCAGACAGATTGAAAAAATAGTCGGGCAGAAAAAATCGAATTGGCCGTTATCGTTTTTACGTAACATCGCAGATAAACTTATAGAACTTGAGAATACGCGAACATATTCAGCCTCGCATGAGGCAAGATGGCTTAATTTAACAGGGTTCTGCATACGTCCCGGGTTTGGAGATGCATTTGATGAGGAACGGGTAAGGAAATTATGGAAGATTTATCTTGCTGGGTTGAAGTTTGAAAAAACAGTTCAAAACAGGCTTGAATGGTGGATTTTTATCCGAAGAATAGCTGCAGGCATGAAAGCAGGGCAGCAGCGACAGTTTTTTCAGGATATTTCATCCTTATTATTCAAAGGTAAAAGCAGTAAGACCAAAATTTCTCCACAGGAACAGGTTGAATTGTGGATGGCAGCTGGAAATATGGAAAGGCTTCTGGTTAAGGATAAGGTTGTACTGGCCAAATGTCTTCTTCCTATACTTAAGCCGGGTCAAAAACAGGATAACATGTTCTGGACATTGTCACGTTTAGGTGCCAGGGAATTGTTATATGGATCTGTCGAAAGGGTAGTTCCGGCTAAAGAGGTGATAAAATGGATAAACCAGGTTATGAAAAAAACATGGCAAAAAAATGATCCTATTGAGAATATGATTGTGCAGGTATCCCGTAAAACAGGGGATAGAACACGGGATATTGATCAGGAGAATGTTTTAAGGATCATTGACTGGATGCATGAAAGAAAAGCTAAAGATTTTTTTATCAGAGTAATTAATGAAAAAATTGATATGGCTGTTCAAGAAAAAAATGCCCAATTTGGTGAAAAACTACCGGCAGGCCTTGTTTTGAGATAATTAGAAATATCTTTTATATATTTGAGAAAACATTTGACAATAATTTTGAATTCATATATTCTCATTGAGTTCTTTTGAAGGAAAGAATGTTGATTTTTTGATCTTTGAAAATTGGTC
>JAGLFI010000201.1 GCA_023144585.1 Desulfobacula sp.
GGAACATTAAAATCAGACATGGGAAATGCCAATTATTCAACATCAGGTGAGTTAAGCCCCTTGTTGAATGATCCTTATTTAAAAACCATTGGCGTTGGAACCCGGATTTTTTTAGGCGGTGCACAAGGGTATGTGACATGGACCGGTACCCAGCATAAAACCCAGGTTGAAAGAGGATTGAACGGCGTTCCGGTTACACCGGCAGGGACTCTTTCCGTGATGGGGGATTTAAAAGAAATGTCCCCTGAATGGCTTGTGGGGCAAAGTATTAGAGGTTATGGATGCTCACTGTCTGTCGGTTTTGGGATTCCCATCCCGATTTTAAATGAAGAAAGCCTTAAATTTACATCGGTTTCAGACGAGGATTTGTTCACCCAGATCGTTGATTATGGATATGATTATCCAAAAGGCATTTCAAAATCTTACGGGCAAGTCAGCTATGCAGAGTTGAAAAGTGGTTCGATCATGATCAAAGGCAGGAAAATTCCAACGGTCCCTTTATCCAGCATGGTGAAGGCACGGAAAATAGCTGATATCTTAAAAAAAACCATCCAAAAGGCAAAGTTCTTTTTAAGTCAACCTCAGCACATGTTCAATTAGATCGGCACATGTTTTATATGACCAGCGCATGTTTTATATGAAAGGTTAAGTTAAGGATACCAAATGGCAGAAAAGAAGCCCAAGAATTCTTTGCGGGAAAATACAGAGGCAATCATTATAGCGATTATTATTGCCATGTTTATCAGAACATTTATAGTTCAGGCATTTAAGATTCCTTCCGGTTCCATGCTGGAAACGCTTCAAATTGGAGACCAGATTCTTGTTAACAAATTTATCTATGGCGTAAAGATTCCGTTTACGGGTGGCAAAACCCTTATCTCTGTGAAGAATCCGAAAAAGGGTGATATTGTTGTATTCGAGTATCCTGAAGATCCTTCCAAAGATTTTATAAAAAGAGTGATGGCCACTGGAGGCGATACGCTGGAAATCATTAACAAAAAACTCTATGTAAATGATAAACTGGTTGAAGGCGATACGTATGCTGTTTATAAAACCAGCGAAATAATCTCCGGCAATTACAGCACAAGGGATAATTTAAGAAAAATTATAATACCTGAAAATAAATTATTCGTTATGGGTGATAACAGAGACAACAGTCACGACAGCAGGTTCTGGGGATTTGTTGATCTTACGGCTGTCAAAGGCGAAGCATTTATCATTTACTGGTCATGGAATAAGAATAAGTTTGGAGTCAGATGGAATCGAATTGGTGATATATTACTATAAGGTAGCTTAACATGCAGATTCGGATTAAAGGGGCGCACCTTCTTGACCCTGGAAATATTGATGCCAAAAAAGATATTATTATTCAAGATCATCTAATTGAGGCCATTGTTGATCCTCAATACAATGAAACTCAGACTGATATTAAAATAATTGATGCCAAAGGACTGATTGTCGTTCCCGGATTGATTGATATTCATGTCCATTTGAGAGAACCCGGACAAGAATATAAGGAAACCATTGAAACAGGGCTTGCGGCGGCGGCCAAAGGCGGATTTACAGCCGTCTGTTCCATGCCCAACACAACTCCGGTAAATGATAACAGCCAGGTGACAAAGTTTATTATCAATCGTGCAGATGAGCTGGGACTTTCAAAAGTATATCCCACCGGGGCCATTACCCATGGTTCACTGGGAAAAACGCTTGCTGAAATATATGATATGAAACAGGCCGGGATTGTTGCTGTAACCGATGATGGAAAACCAGTCGAAGATTCAAAAATGATGCAACAGGCATTGGAATATTGCAAGGGCCTGGATATTCCAATTTTTGTTCATGCAGAAGAGTTAAGTCTGACCGATGGCGGCTCCATGAATGCAGGGCCTTTTGCTAGATCCTGGGGAATAAAAGGGATTCCGAATGCCGCTGAAAGTATTATGGTTGTGAGAGATATTGCACTTTCAGAACTCACGGGAACAGCGGTTCATTTTTGTCATATCAGTACCAGAGAGTCAGTGGGAGCTATCCGGCAGGCAAAGAAAAGAGGTGTAAATATCACCTGTGAGACGGCTCCGCATTATTTTACATTAACAGATGAAAATGTAAAAGACCATGATACCAATTTTAAAATGAATCCCCCATTACGTTCTGAAGAAGACAGGCAGGCTGTTATTTGTGGGCTTATTGATGGAACGATTGATGTGATTGCATCGGATCATGCACCCCACAGCAAAATTGAAAAAGATGTGGAATTTGACAGGGCACCCTTTGGCATTGTCGGATTGGAGACCTCATTATCCCTGTCTTTAAAACTATTCCATGATAACTTTTTAACCATGGAAGACCTTGTCAATAAGATGGCAAAATATCCGGCAGAACTGATTGGGATCAACAATGATATAAGGCCGGGTAATATGGCTGACCTAACTATTATTGATCCTGATGGTGTTTATAAAATTGATCCTGAAAAATTTAAATCCAAAAGTAAAAATACGGCTTTTACAGGTCTTAAAGTAAAGGGCGGACCATTTTTAACCATGGTAAATGGAAGGGTTGTTTATCAAAGATAAGAGATATGAGATATGAATAGTGAGATGATTGAAATACACAAAATTCTTGTGGTGGATGATGAAAAAAGCATGCGTGAGTTGCTCGAAGTTTTATTATCCAAAGAGGGATATAAAGTGTCAAATGCCAAAAACGGCAAGCAAGCATTCAATATGATTCAAAAAAATGATTATGATCTTGTCCTTACGGATATACGCTTAGGAGATATTACCGGGCTTGAAGTCTTAAGAAAAGCAAAAGGGAAGAATGCTGATACTATAGTTATAATGATATCCGCATATTCTACAACGGAAATTGCTGTTGAAGCCATGAATGAGGGGGCTTATGATTTTGTGCCCAAACCTTTTGATAATAATGAGCTCAAGCAGACGATTAAAAAAGCCCTTGAATTAAAAACCCTTGATCAGGAAAAAGAGAGTACCTCATCAGAGCTTCGGGACAATCTTCATTTTAACGCAATTATTGGGAAAAGTCCTGGCATGCAGGCTATTTACAAAAGGATTGAACAGGTCGGCCCGACAAAGACCAATGTTTTGATCACAGGAGAAAGCGGCACTGGAAAGGAGTTGATTGCAAGGGCAATTCATGAAAATTCCCACCGGGGAAGTAAATCTTTTGTGGTCGTCAATTGCGGTGGTATCCCGGATACCTTAATAGAGAGTGAATTTTTCGGTCATGTCAAAGGCTCTTTTACAGGAGCCGTCAGTGATCAACAGGGGCTTTTTGAGGCAGCTGATCAAGGGACCATTTTCCTTGATGAAATCGGTG
>JAGLFI010000202.1 GCA_023144585.1 Desulfobacula sp.
TATTCCAGATGAATTAATTGAAAAAATAATCCGTCTTGTAAACCATACACCCACGGCAAGTAATTCTCAAAATGTTGGCTATCTGGTTGTTTCCGATCAAAAAATCTTAAATAAAATTTCAACTGCAATTTTTGTTTTCAGCACAAAATTTTTTTTTCTTACAAAACAATTTCCCGGGAACCTCATATATCAGACAATCAAACTGTTTTCGAAATCAGATACCATCACAAGATATATAGAGCCAATGCAATATTATATCGACGAAACAGAAAAAGGCAGAGACTTTATCCTTCATAATGCACCTGTTTTAATTCTTGTCCATACCCCGAAAGGAGCTATGTTTTCTAACGAAAACTGCAATATTTCTGCAAGCAATATAATGAATTATGCATATTCATTAGGACTTGGAACCTGCTATATCGGTTTTTTAAATCTATCGTTAAAGTACAGTAGAAAACTCCGCAACCTTATTAAGCTGCCGAAAAACCGTATGGTTTATGCCAGCATTATTATGGGATATCCAGCATATAAACACGCGAACTCAGCATCAAGAAAAAAACCTGCAATACAGTGGGTTCGATAGGAAATTGTCCACATCAGAAAGCACCTGCCGGATTGGCAGGTGCCATAATTTAATCGGGCTTATCCGTTGGACAATTTTGTCAGCTCATTTCTAATAGCATCCAACTCTGTTTCCAGCGTTTGAACCCGCAGTTTGAGAGTCTCCTCTGATGCAGGAACTGAGGAGTCCATGCCCATTCTGCCATATCCTTGCCCCCCGCCAGGGCCCTGTCCTGCTCTTCTGCCCATTTTACGGCCTTTGCCATTTCCCATTCCCATGGGAGTAAATGTGTTGCTTTGGGGATCGGTATCGAATCCTCTTGCGCAGTCCCCTCTCCTTCTTCCTGTCATGGGTCCTTCGTTCATGGGCCCTCTTTGATTAAATCCAGGCATAACTATTCCTCCTTGTTTTATTGGTTTACATGTTATTTCCGCGATTGCCATGACCTTTTGTGTTGCCCAGGTCCCTGCCCCGTCCACGGCCTTGACCTTTTCCACGCCCATGGCCTCTGCCGGGTCTTTGGCCTGACATCTCATAGCACCCGCCTGTTACCCTTAATCGTTGACCCGTTACAAGGGCTTTGGAAAGAATAAATCGAGCGCTTTTGAGTATTCTTCCAAAGGTTTGCCTTGATACGTTCATCATGATTGCAGCCTGACTCTGATCCATGCCTTCAAAGTCGATAATCCTGATCGCTTCAAACTCTTCCAGGGAGAGAATAACCTGGCCTGTTGCTGTAGCACCGTCGGGTATGAATCCCCTGGTAGCCGGTCTGGATGCGATACATCTTGGTCTTTTTGGTCTTGGCATGGGTCCTCCTTTTAAAAGTCAAATAATTATTTATTTTGATCATTTGACTATAATATAGATTCGTTTTGGATGGATGTCAAGGAAAATAATGATCAAATGACCAAAAAAATATTAACTAGTGGCTGACCGAAAACCCTGTGTTCGGGTGAAAAGTTGCCCATATGCAAGACACAAGGGTTCGAAGAGATGCGCATGCATACATTCTGAAACCGGAGCGTACTACTGTACATGAGGCCATTCTTATAATTTGGCAGGATTTCGTAACAACGCTGCAGATGGGTGAGTTTTCGTTCAAACACTAACTATGAATCGGTGTGCCAATTGCCTTTAAAGAAACCTCCCCCATGATCTCAGCCAAAGTGGGATGCGCATGGATGGTGTGTGCGATATCCTCTGCAGTCAATCCTTTTTGAATGGCAAGAGTTGCTTCTGCAATAAGGTCTGTTGCATGGGCACCGATCAGGTGAACACCCAGGATTTTATTGGATTTTTTTTCAACAATCATTTTTGCTGTTCCTGCCAGCTCATCTATGGCCTGGGCTTTTCCCAAGGTCCTGAAATTGACACTGAACGCTTCAACCTCATATCCTCTTTTTTGGGCTTCAGTCTCACTTAATCCAACCGTACCGATTTCCGGCATGGTAAAGATGGCTCCCGGTATCACATCATAATTCATGGTGCTCACTTTACCCATGGCATTTTGAGCAGCAATGATGCCTTCATGGGAGGCCACATGGGCCAGCATTACCTTTTGAGGTCCGAGAATATCGCCAATGGCATAAACGCCTTTTACACTGGTTGCCAGGTGTTCATCGGCATCAATCCAACCCTGGGGTGTTGTTTTAAGGCTGATATTTTCCAATCCCAGATGAGATGATAATGCCGATCTTCCTATACAGACAGCCATTTTTTGAGCTTCAATCACATGGGTTTTTAATTTTTTAGGTTTTGGATTATCAGTAAACGGGGATAGCTCCAGATGGATGGATACCTGATCATCTTTTATATTTGAAGATTTGACAATGGTATCACAAAAAACGGTTATTTTTCTTTTTTTCATTTCCCTTAACAGCAATTTTGAACAGTCTTCATCCACAGAAGGCAGGGGAAGCAACCTTGACATGGCCTCAACAATCGTCATCTTAGACCCCAGCGCTGAAAAGATAAAGGCAAATTCACAACCGATCACCCCTCCCCCGACAATGACAATCGATTTGGGAATATTGTCTAATTGCAGCAAGTCATTGGAAGACAGAATATGATAATGATCGAATGGAAAGTCTGCAACATTTAATGGTTTGGTTCCTGTGGCAAGAATAAGTTTGTCATAATCAAATTCTTTTTTCTTGCTATCATCAAATATAACCTCAACAGTCTTTAATGATTTTAGCACGGCCTTGCCCATTTCTACATCGATACCGTTTTTTTGCAGCAAAGAAGCAATTCCCTTTCTCTGAATCTCCAGAATCTTATCCTTTTTTTCCATCAAAGCTGTCATGTCCGGGCTTACACTGCCTTGAACTTTGATACCAAACTTATCTGCCTTTAAAAATTTAAGAAAAATATCTGCTGAATTTTTCATGATCTTTGAGGGAATACATCCCCAATTCAGGCAGGTGCCGCCCAGATTTTCCTTTTCAATGAGTGTAACGTCTCCTCCTAACGCAGCTGCCCTGAGTGCAGAAATATATCCTCCCGGGCCCCCTCCAATGACAATAATTTTTGTCGCCATGGGATTCTCCTGTTAGGTTACAATTATATTATAGCCGACTTATAATCATTTTACGATTTTTAAGTATAATTTAAATGAATTTCCTTAATTTTTACGAATAAAATTATATTTTCCATAAGTTTTTACAAATTTTATTTGACAATACCATTATCGTAAGGTATTTTTCAACGATAATTAAAATAAATGTATTCATTCACGGGGTCATC
>JAGLFI010000203.1 GCA_023144585.1 Desulfobacula sp.
ATTCCATACATCAGGTTATGAATGGCTGCAGCCGCTTTTCTGCCACCATTAATGGCTGCCACAGCAGAGGAGTATTCACTGATGACATCTTGATTTGAAAGCAGTCCCAGTTCCCTGTTTGCATCAGGTTGTTTCTGCAGTTCAACACCTTCCCAAATTAATGGCTCACTATTATCAATCAGGTCTTCTTCTCCGTTGGGTTCATCATTTCGTACAGGAATGAACACAAGTTCCGGAAATCTTCCTGAACCTATGATTAATGTATCCGTATCAATAACATGTTTGACGCCTGTGTCAAGCTCTATATACTCAATTGCTTTTAACTGTCCCTCTTCACCGATTACTTTTGTGACCCCGGCATGATAAATAATTGTTGCTCCGGCCCCTGATAGCTTATCAATTGACAATTCGTCCATTGCTTCCGGATCAGAAGAAGAAGCATCCGAATGTTTTCGCAAAATAACTATTATATTCTTTGATCCGTTTTCTTTTAAAACATGAACAGCCTCCAGTACTCTGATACCACCGCCAACAATCACAACATTTTCCCCTGATGATACGCGGATACTCTTATCTGATTTATTTCTTAAAAGATCAATTAAAAGATACGCCCCGGGGAAAACCATTTCTGCTTGATCAATACCGCCCCTTGCAAGTCTGGAATCCCAACCGCCGGTGGCTGTAAATACTGCTTGAAAGCCCTGTTTCAAAAGCCCGTCAATGGTAAAATCCGTACCGGCCTTGGCAGTGGTTTGGATATCCACCCCCATTTCTTTCACGCCCTCAATATCCCAGTCAAGCACATCCATGGATAATCTTTCCCTGGCAATGGCTACACGAAGAATACCGCCCAAAGAATCAGTTGCTTCAAAAACCGTGGGGTCATGTCCGAGCCTTGCAGTGAAGAATGCAGTTGACAATCCTTCAACCCCACCACCGATGACTGCAACTTTTTTTCCGGTTAGCGGTGCTTTATAAGGCAATATTCGCTTGTCCTGATTCATTTCATAATCACAGACAAATCGCTTTAAATGATTTATGGCAACCGATTCATCCTGCAAAAGCCTTCTGCATTGAAATTCACACGGGGCCGGACAAATCCTTGAAATAACGGTTGGGAAAGGATTCCTTTCTTTTATTACCTGGACAGATCCTTCAAAATCTCCCTGCCCGATCAGCCGGATATACTCTTTAATATCAATACCGGTGGGGCAGGCTCTCTGGCAGGGCGTAATACACTCTTCCTGTGTATATTCCCGCATGATCCTTCGGGTCACTGATGTAAGCCGGATAATATTTTTAGGACAAACCCTCTCACAGGCCCCGCATCCTGTACATTTTTCCTGATCAACTTTAGGTAAGCCGTCACTGCCAATGGACAACGCACCAAACATACACGCTTTCACACAGGTCCCAAGTCCCAGGCACCCGATCCTGCAAACCTTCATCCCTCCGAATAACAATACCGCCGCCCGACAATCTGTAATACCAAGATATTCATATTCCATGTCGGCCTCATCATTGCCATAATAGCACCCGGACCCTGCAAATTCAGGTTCTTTTTCCGAAACAGACACTCCCATTATCTGGGCAATTGCCATGGCCACATCATCCCCGGCAGCCACACAGGAATTTACATCCTGTTTTCCCTCTACAATGGCCTGGGCATTGGCATTACACCCGGGATACCCACACCCTCCGCAATTGGCTCCCGGCAGGACATCATTGATTGCGATAACCGTTGGGTCTTCATATACGTAAAAAGCTTTTGAAGCAATCACTAAAACAGTACCGATAGCAACACCAAGTCCACCCATCATTAAAATAGATTGAAACATGACTATATCCTTGTGGTCTGCATTTTTGTTTACTTAATTTTAATATTATTATAATAATCCACTACTTATAAGCACTTGAAAAATAAAAAGTCAATAATATTCATAAAATTTATTTTATTTACTACATTGACAATAATTCACCGGCAGTGTACAAAATTATTCGTTGTAAGGGCAAATTAGTGAAATAGTTATAAAATCATACCCGGGAAGGTAACCATGGAACGTAATATTATAACAATAAATGGAAATGAACTGACCTTTGAACCTGGTGAAACAATTCTTGAAGTTGCACAACACAACAAAATTGATATCCCCACCCTGTGTCATTTGAAAAATACGGCTCCAACCACGACATGCAGGATATGTCTGGTTGAGGTAAAGGGTGAATCAGATCTGGTTGAATCATGTGCCACAAAAGCAGAACAAGACATGATCATTTTTACGGAATCTTCAAAGGTTATCCTGGCACGCCAGAAGAATATCAGCAAGCTTTTGGCTTCCGGCAATCATAATTGTGCCATTCGAGATTTTGATACAAATGACTGGACATCATTTCAACTTTCTGTCCTTAAAAGTGACAGCAAAGATGACCTTTGCCCGGTTTGGGGCGATTGTGAGCTTCAAGATCTTGCCTATCGATACCAGGTCAAAACCCGTGGGTTGCCTCTAAATGGATGTAAATATAAAACTGAGCGTGCCAATCCTTTTATTATCAGGGATTTTTCACGATGTATCCTTTGCGGAAGATGCGTAAAAGCATGCAAAGAAATCCAGGTGAACAATGCCATTGAGTTCGGATACAGTGGTGAAGATCTTAAAATTGTCGCAAAAGATGATGCGACATTAAAAGATTCCGACTGTGTCTTTTGCGGTGAATGCATCCAGGTCTGCCCTGTCGGTGCCCTGGTGCCGGATAAAGCGTTTCGGGACGGCAGGTTTACAGACACAAAAAAAATTAGAACCACTTGTCCCTTCTGCGGAGTCGGATGCCAGATTGATCTCTTTGTCCAGAACAATAAAATTGTTAAGATTGATGGCGCTGATGTTGATCTTCCGCCAAACAATGCAAGCCTTTGTGTCAAAGGCAGATTTGGATACGATTTTGTTGCGTCTCCCAAACGGTTAACCAAACCTTTAATTAAAAAGGATGGCAAACAGGTTGAGGCATCATGGGATGAGGCACTGGATCTTGTGGCCCAAAAACTTGGCGCCATTAAAGAGGAATTCGGTCCGGACAGTCAGGGTTTTCTGACCTCTGCCAGGATCACCAATGAAGAAAACTATATTGCCCAGAAATTTACCCGTGCAGTTCTGAAAACCAATAATATAGACCATTGCGCCCGCCTGTGACATAGCTCCACCGTAGCCGGGCTGGCTGCAGCATTTGGAAGTGGCGCAATGACCAATACAATCGCAGATA
>JAGLFI010000204.1 GCA_023144585.1 Desulfobacula sp.
TGCGGCTTAATACAAAGGTTTTCTGCTTCCTATGGATTTTTCTAAATTGCCTGATTTGAATGGTTTTTGCAAGCCTGTCTAAAGCATCGATGTCTTCGATAATATGATCAAAAAGAGATTTTTGCTTTATTCCCATGTGAATAGCGACAAGTCCGATGGAATCAATGGCTTTCTGGGAAAGTTTGAACGTTGCCCTGACAGATTGCTTTCCCCTTAGATCAAACATGTTTGAGCCCGGAAATTGATCATCTATTTTTGACATAACAGCCGCCTTTCCAGATATTATATTATTAATTTTGACTCATTCAAAATAGTAATGAGAATATATTATGGTTTGAATATTATAATAAAAAATTGTGATGATCAATGGGAAATGTTAAAGATGACCTAAAAGTAATCTTTATTTTATAAACAGACAAGACTTAAAGACAGGACAACGCTACCGGCAAGAAAGTATATTTCCTTTCCCGAGGACATAAATGCAGGATCGATCCTGTCGTCACTATAGCATCTTGATTCCATTGCAAGAACAAGGCTGTCAGCAGAAAGAAATGTTTTCCTTAATAAAGGTAAAACAAGATGGATGATTTTTTTTACAGGATTGCTTTGAAGATCGCCACATCGAGCTTTTTGAGCATCTGATATTTTTTGGGCCTGGCTGGCAATGATCGGCATAAAACCAAGTGCCAGGCTGATCATGACCGCCACCCGTTTTTCGAGAACAAACGGAATCGGTTTTAAAAACCATTGAACCGCACTTTTTACAGAAGATGGTTGGGTGGTGGAAGAAAAAACCAGGCCTGTCAGCATCACTAAAAAGAATTTAAAAGCAACCACGAATCCCTCGGTCAAGCCTTGTTCCGTAATGGTCATGCCATAAAATGAAAAAAGGATATCCCCTTTCACTGTAAGCGCTCTGGCAATAAAAATAAAAAATAGCAAAAGTATAAAATATTTAATGCTGGTCATAGTTGCAAAGAAGTTAAGACCTGATTTTTTAAAGAAAAACAGCAAAATCAAAAAGTAAAAAAAACAGGCAAAAAGATGTGCGGATAACATGGACATACTGACAAGACAAATCATGAAAAATTTACATCTCACATCCAGCAGATGTAATATGGATTGTCCTTGTCTGTATGTGAAGGGTGTCAGGTTAGCCATATGGTTTGATTCCCAGTCCTAATTTTGAAGAGCAGGGTTCCCTTACGCCATAGGACTCCAGACGGTTGATAATATCAAGTGGGTTCCCATCTTCTTTAATCCGGCCGTCTTTCATAATAATGATTCTTGTCGCCTCACAAATGATGGTCTCAACATCGTGGGTGGCAATAATGATGGTGTGGCCGGATCGGTTCAAATCAATGATTGTGGAGAGAACTTGAATGGTTCCGGGATGATCCAGATTGGAAAAGGGTTCATCAAACATAATCAGTTCAGGATTCATCACCAGGATTCCGGCAATGGCAAGCTTTCGCTTTTCTCCCCCGGAAAGTGTAAAAGGACTTCGGTTTTTTAAATGAAAAAGATTTAGATCTTTAAGAATCAAGGAGACCTTCTCATTTATTTTTTGCCGTTTAACTTTTAAATTTTCAAGGCCAAAGGCCACTTCATCAAATACTGTGTCGCCTACAATCTGTGTGTCTGCATCCTGGAATACCATGCCCACTGTTTTTCTTGTTTGAATCAGATGTTTTGAAACATCATGTCCATTTACAATAATCTGTCCCGAATCCGGCAGCAAAAGTCCGTTCAAATGCCTTAAAAAGGTTGTTTTTCCAGACCCGTTCTTTCCGGCAAGGATAATAAATTCACCTTGAGATATGGATACGGATATATTTTGAATTCCCACATAGCCATCGGAAAAGGTGTGGCAGATGGATTTTATATCAATAATATTTTTTGGCATAATAGTTGATTAATCGTTCAGAATTACAATTTTATGACAGGTCTTAAAGTTTTAGCAATAAATGCCGCCGCAATGATTTTAAGTATATCCCCGATCAGGAAGGGATACATACCAACAGCAAGCGCTTTTTCATATGTCATGGAGGTCACAACCTTGAGCCAGGGAACACCTGCTGCATAAATAATCAAAGAGCCGATCACCATGGCGATAATGTCTGAGGACATTTTTTTGCCTAATCCTTTTGAAATGCTGGCAGTGACAAAGACCGCAGGCAGATATCCCAAAAGATACCCGCCAGTGGGTCCGAATAATTTGCCGATACCAGCCCCACCTCCTGAAAATACTGGAAGCCCTGCAAGACCGATCAATAGATAAATGGCCACGCAGGCAAGCCCCCAGGTCGGACCTAAAATAATTGCTGCCAAAAGAACAAACATGTTCTGGAGAACAATGGGCACCGGACCGACGGGAATAGCAATAAAGGCGCCAATGGCAATAAATGCAACAAATAAAGATGTATATACGGTCATTCTAAGTTGTTTTGAATTGTTCATGATTTTTTCCCTTATGTATGAAAACAATCTCCATAAATTATTTTTTTTATTTTTTCTGTTTTACCTTTAACCATTAAAGCACCACTCTCATCTACATCAACGGCAAGTCCTTCAAAAACATCTGAAATAGTTTCAATCCTGACATGGCTGCCAATGGTTGAGGTCATCGCTTTCCACTGATCAATGATATTTTGGCAATCTATTATTTGAATTCGGTTTTTAAAATCATCCAGAAAAGTTTCAAGAATTAATTTACGTGATACGGTTTTATTTAATACGTCTTTTAATGAAATGGCTTTGGGTTCATGTTTTTGGGGCTGATTATTCACATTGATTCCTATACCAATATTGATAAATTCAACCATATCGCCCCGGGTTTCCATTTCAGAAAGAAGGCCGGCCAGTTTTTTGCCATTCAATAGCAGGTCATTGGGCCATTTGACATTGACATTCACATCAAATAATCGCCTTAAAGATGTTGAAAGACTTAAGGAGGCCATAAAATTATAAATATAGGAAAGGGGTGGAGGGGTATCGGGTTTTAAAATCAGGGTAAACCACAACCCGCCTTTGGATGAGAACCATTTTCTGTTCAGTCGTCCCCGGCCAATGGTCTGGTTTTCTGCAATCACAACGCTTAAATGAGGGGCATCATTTTTTGCCAGGAATCTTGCCTTATCCATGGTGGTCTCAAGTTCCTGGAAATGAAAGATTTCGTTTTGAAATTCTTTTTTGAAGCAAAACGGCAGTAACAGATCATCATGGTTCAGAAGAACA
>JAGLFI010000205.1 GCA_023144585.1 Desulfobacula sp.
TATGATGATGGATGGGGACTTGTCAGGGCATCTAATACCCAGCCGGCCCTGGTGCTTCGGTCTGAAGCTTTAAGTGCGAAAACACTGGATTAAATATGAAATGAAATTGAATCTGTATTAAAAATCATTATAAAGGAGACAAAATAAGATTTTAAATCTTTAAAATCTTATCGTTTGCATTTTATGGAGTTATCGGTACAGCAGCAGAATGCAGTAAATCATACCGGCTCCCCGGCACTTGTTGTTGCGGGAGCCGGTTCAGGTAAGACCCGGACTTTGACAGCCAAGTTTTCACACCTTGTGAATCTGGGCCACGATCCCAAAAGGATTCTTGCCATTACATTTACAAACAAAGCCGCCGGCGAGATGAAATCCCGGCTTATTGAAATGACAGGTCTGCCTTTTCAAAGTTTTCAATGGGTGAGAACCTATCATTCAGCCTGTTTGATGATTCTAAAGCGATACTGCAAAAATTTAGGATATGTGTCGCCCATACTGGTATTCTCCGTTTATCAACAGCAAAAGCTGGCTAAAGAGCTTTGTGTAAAAAATAATATTGAGAAAAAGCATGCCAATAAAATTTTATCTACTATTTCCCGGGCTAAAAATTTTGGTAATCCGGGTAAATATTTTGATTTCAAACCAGTTTTTTTTAATATCAAGATTGAAAATCTCTTTGCTCAATATGAAGAACGATTAAAAGAGATGAACAGTATGGATTTTGAGAATATCCTTTTAAAAACAAGAGATCTTTTAAGAGATTATCCTGAGATCCGGGAATACTATCAAAACTATTTTTCTTATATTCTGGTGGATGAATACCAGGATACCAATAACCTTCAGGAGGATTTAACCAACCTGTTTTTAGGTGAACACCAGAACCTTTTTTGTGTGGGAGATGACTGGCAGGCCGTCTATGGATTCAGGGGTTCCAATATGAATCATTTTTTAGATTTTTCTGAAAAATACAAGAATGCAAAAATTTTCAGACTTGAGGAAAACTACAGGTCAGCTGATGAAATTGTCCAGGCGGCAAATGATTTAATTGATTATAACCCTGATAAGATGGATAAAAAATGTTTTTCCAAAAAAAAAGGCGGTGTGGTTGAAATTTATGATTTTCTGTCAGATTCCCGGGAAGCTGAATGGGTTGCCAGAAGGATTAAGGGATTAAACCGGCAGGGCCAGGGTATCAGCCTTGATAAAATGGCAGTGGTGTACCGGACAAAATTTTGTTCTCTGCCGTTTGAAAAAATATTCAGGTCATACCGGATACCCTATAAATTAAGGGGATCACAGGGGTTTTTTGAAAGAATGGAAGTTCTGGATATTAACTCTTATCTGAGTGCTGCATTTTTTCCCAATGATGATGTTTCGTTTGAACGGATTGTCAATACGCCCAAAAGAGGAATAGGGCCGTCAATGATTAAAAAAATCGCCGCCATCAGAACTCAAGGGACAAGTCTTCAGGATGCTGCCAGAATCATGGTCAAAGATCGGGTATTAAGCAAAAAAAATCATGAAAACCTTTCCCGGGTTCTTGAGATTCTGGATGAAATAGTGGATTTGCCTCCTGCCCGGGCCATGGAAGTTGTCATAGAAAGAACCGGCTATTATGAATACCTGGAAAAAAAAACAAAAGCAGAGTTTATTTCAAAAAAAGAAAACATTGAGCAATTAATTTATACGGCAAGGGCTAAAGATGATCTTTTGGAATACCTTGAAGAGGCAGCCTTGATTAGAGAGGACAAGGAAGATGAAGATGAACTCGATTCATCGGGGGTATCCCTTCTCACCATCCATTCAGCCAAAGGGCTGGAATATGACACCGTATTTATTGTGGGGTGTGAAGAGAGATTGTTTCCCCATTGGCGGTCTATTGATGCGGGAGATAATGCTGTTTTCGAGGAAAGGCGTTTGATGTATGTGGCAATGACAAGGGCAGAAAGATTTTTATACCTGACCCATGCCAATTACCGAAAAGGTGAATTCGCAACACCCAGCCGGTTTATTGATCAGATTCAAGAATGTTTGTCCTGATCCCTACTCAGCAGAAAGGTGTTTTTGTAACGCTTTTTTTTGCGATCTTCACAACGGTTACAGGGGTGGGGATTGTCGTGCCGCTTCTTCCTGTCTATGCCAGTGATCTGGGTGCCACGGGGGTGTATGTGGGGATGATTTTTGCATCATTTTCCATCTCCAGAATCCTTCTTTTGCCTCTATTCGGGAGGCTTTCCGATCAAAAGGGGAGAAAACCCTTTATTGTGGCAGGTTTAGCTGCCTATACATTGATTTCCATTGCATTTGTATTCTCTGAAAGTATTGAAACACTGATAATATTGCGGTTTATCCAGGGTGCAGCATCTGCCATGATTATGCCGATGATCCAGGCATATGTGGGAGAAATAACGCCAACAGGTTCGGAAGGGTATGCAATGGGGTTGTTTAACCTGTCCATGTTTCTGAGCCTGAGTCTGGGGCCCTTAATGGGAGGGGGAATAAAAGATTTATGGTCTCTTGATGCTGCGTTCATCTGCATGGGCCTGCTGTCAGCTATTGGATTATTATTATGCATTTCTTTTCTGCCTGCAACATCCGAAGAAAAAGTAAAAAACAGACAAAATGTGATAATTCCATGGTCAAATTTTTTAAAAGACAAAGAGATTATTTCCATTTTTATGTTCAGATATGCTTATACAGCCTGTATCGGCGTGATATGGTGTTTCCTGCCGGTATTTGCAGACACTGAATTTTCTCTTTCCAGCTCATTGATTGGTGTGCTTGTTATGCTGGGTGTATTTGTATCAGGACTTCTTCAGCTTCCCATGGGCTATGTTGCAGACAGGGCAAATAAAAATATGATGATTGTTCTGGGGGGAATACTTTCAACCATTGGTATGATCCTGCCGTACTGGGCAACTTCCTTTTATGATCTGGTGATTGCTGTTTCAATATTTGGAGTCGGAGGCGGTATTTCCATGCCGGCCATCATGGCCTATGCCGTTATAAAAGGGGATGAAAAAAAAGCCATGGGATCGGTCATGTCCATCATGACGATAGCACACAGTCTCGGGATGTTGACAGGTTCCATGGCTGCCGGGCTTGCCATGGATTATTTAAGTTTACGGCTGTCCTTTCCCTGCGGAACAATCATTATGGCCATTGAAACACTTGTTTTCTGGGCAGTAATGGGCAAAAAATCTTTTTTAAATAAGAGCCTCTTGCAGAAATAA
>JAGLFI010000206.1 GCA_023144585.1 Desulfobacula sp.
AAGATCAAGAATGAGATATGCAAAACTTTAACCGGACATCACTGATTTGAACTGTTTATATTGTTATGACTTTTCCTGCTTGATCGGGTCCAGCAACATGTAAAGCAATATTTGAGGCATTCAAACTTTTAGAGACTTCCAGAAGTGCTTTTTGAGGGCAATTATTTTCTTCGCTCAAATGGGCAAGAATAATGTGTTTCAGACAATCCGTTTTCAGTTCCGATACTAGCATTTTTGCATCCATATTGGATAAATGGCCGGTTCTACCCTTGATCCTCTGTTTGAGATGCCATGGATAGGATCCGTTAATCAGCATTTCGGGATCATGGTTTGATTCAAGATATAAAATGTTACTATTTTTCAAATGCTCTTTTACAAGATTTGTGGCGATGCCAAGGTCAGTGGCTATACCAATCTTTTGGTTCTTGTATTCAATCGTCAAGCCGACAGGGTCTTTTGCATCATGTGAAATGGAAAAAGGGGTGATCAGTATCTGATCTATTTCAAAGGGGATGCCACACTCAAAAAAACATAAATCTTCAATTTTACCAAGATTTGAACATGCATGCCAGGTTTTTTGTGTGATATAAACAGGGATATTGAATCGACGATTCAATATCCCTGCTCCTTTTACATGATCGGAATGCTCATGGGTAATGATAATAGCCCTGAGACTTTCCGGATCAATATTAATAGTGGTCAACCGCCGTTCAATTTCAACCCCTGAAAGGCCGGCATCAACCAGAATGGAGGTGTTATTACAGGATACAAAAAGACTATTCCCCTTGCTGCCGCTGGCAAGGGGACAGACACAAAATGAATTATTTGTCATCAGATGACTTATCTTCATCGTTTTTTACAGCTTTGTAACTCAGCTTTATCTTCCCGTCTCTGGTGACATCCAGAACCTTTACAGGGATAACTGCTCCCTCTTTTAGCACATCTGTTACTTTTTTGACCCTGTAATTGGCCAGCTCTGAAATATGGACCAGTCCGTCAGTGCCCTGCTTGATATTTACAAATGCGCCAAAGTCAGTGATTTTAACGACTGTGCCTTGATAAATTTCACCAATCTCAGGATCAAGGGCAATATCTGATACCATTTTTAACGCCAACGCAGCGTCTTCTTCATTTGCAGCGGCAATCTTTACAATACCCGAATCATTTACCTCAATGACAGTATTGGTCTCTGCCTGAAGTGCTCTGATCACTTTTCCACCAGGACCGATGATATCTCTGATTTTATCAGATTTAATTTGAATACTGACAATTTTGGGTGCACGGGGAGAAACTTTCGGCCTTGTCTCCTTAAGGGTTTCAAGCATTTTGTTAAGGATGTGTATCCTGCCGCCACGGGCCTGGTTAAGGGCTGTCTCCATAATCTTTTTTGAAAGTTCCTTAATTTTAATATCCATCTGGAGAGCGGTAATTCCTTCAGCTGTTCCAGCCACTTTAAAATCCATATCTCCAAAATGATCTTCATCTCCTAAGATATCCGAAAGTACAACGGTTTTATCTCCGTCTTTAACAAGTCCCATGGCAATCCCGGAAACCGGTGCTTTTATGGGAACGCCGCCATCCATTAATGCCAGGATTCCAGAACAGATAGTTCCCATGGATGAACTTCCGTTGGACTCCAGAACCTCTCCCACCAGACGGATGGTATATTCAAAATCTTCCTGGGAAGGAAGGACTTTTGCAATGGCCCGACTGGCAAGATTTCCATGACCGATATCTCTTCGGCTGGGTCCGCCGGCACGCCTGACTTCTCCCACTGAAAAAGCCGGAAAATTATAATGAAGCATAAAGGCCCTGGTTTCATTTCCCATCAGGGTTTCAACACGTTGTTCATCCATGCCGGAACCCAGGGTCAACACACCCAGTACCTGGGTTTCACCCCTTGTAAAAAGAGCGGAGCCATGGGGCATAGGAAGATTGCCCACTTCGCAGTCGATCTGTCTGATTTCATCAAAGGCTCTGCCGTCAATTCTTTTATCCTCTTTCAGGACGATATCACGACTGACCTTCTTAACACATTTGCTAAAGGCCTCTTTTATTTCTTTGGCCTGTTCGGGACAGGTTTGAATAAAATGTTCAACAATTTGCTCTTTTAAAGCACTGAGAGCTTTCCCACGCTCAATTTTTGTTTTGATCTGAACCTCTTTATAAATTTTGTCTTTTGAATATTCAATCACTCTGGCAGCCAGTTCTTCATCCTTGGCGGGTAGTATAAACAGCCGTTTTTCTTTTCCAAGGGCATCTTTCATCTGAACCTGCAGATCGATGATGGGCTGCAACGCTTCATGTCCAAAAAAGATGGCATCCAGCATATCTTTTTCCGAAACAATATCTGCTCCGCCTTCCACCATGACCACAC
The DNA here is from genome assembly GCA_023144585.1 of Desulfobacula sp. Taxonomy (GTDB): domain Bacteria; phylum Desulfobacterota; class Desulfobacteria; order Desulfobacterales; family Desulfobacteraceae; genus Desulfobacula. Next base: position 2,378 of record JAGLFI010000206.1, read on the forward strand.
CGGTTTTTGATCCTGCCACAACCAGTTCAATATCACTTTCCTTCATCTGTTCAATGGTGGGATTGGCAACAAACTGCCCATCTATCCTGCCGATTTTAATACCGGCAATGGGCCCGTCAAAGGGAATATCAGACATTTGCAAAGCAGCGGATGCACCCACGAGAGCAAGGGTATCTGGTTCATTGATCTTATCCATTGAAAGAACAGTGGCAATGACCTGGGTTTCATAATTGTAACCCTCCTCAAAAAGAGGACGAATGGGTCTGTCGATCAATCTTGCTGTCAGTGTTTCTTTTTCAGAAGGCCTGCCGATTTCCCGCCTAAAGTAATTTCCCGGTATTCTTCCTGCCGAGTAGATTTTTTCCTGGTATTCAACGGTCAGGGGTAAAAAACTGATCTCCGGCTTTGGATCTTTTGAAGAAACAGCCGTAACCAGCACCACGGTTTCTCCATATTGGACAATCACTGATCCTGATGCCTGTTTGGCAAGTTTTCCCCCACGGATAGAAAATTCTCTTCCATTGATAGTTGTCTTAAATAATTTTTCCATAATTTCTCCTGTAATAAAAAAGGCAGCAAATTGTAAGAAAATTTTTACAAATAATAAACCCGCATGTTTGCCATTAAATATAAACTTAATAGCAAACATGCGAACTTATTTAAAAACCTCCTTGGAAATTGCTGCCCCAATAATAAACTTGGTAAAAATAAAATTGATAATAAAAATAATAAACCGGTTTTTGACCCACAACGTGTCAAAAACCGGCTGTTTATCATTGTTATCTTCTCAGTCCGAGTCTTTCAATTAAAGAACGGTATCTGTTCACATCTTTTTTCTTAACATAATCCA
>JAGLFI010000207.1 GCA_023144585.1 Desulfobacula sp.
TGTTTCTGCAAGAGGCTCTATAATTTAAACATTAGCAAAATATAAGGCTCCGGTTTGAAATCCATCTATATGGGGGAAAGCAGAACCATAAAAAATCAACAGGCTATTCAGATTAATACATCCAATAACCATATTTAAGTTAAAAAAGGATTTAAGTTTTTTTAATTGAAATGCTGATAGGTTTTGGGCCTGGATTCTATCCTGGAAGCCGTGGTATGGATTGCAGGGAATGGTTTATTGCGATTCTGTACAGGCTCTTTCCGAAAGTTGTGCGCCAAGACCGGTATTTCAGAAATTTGTTAAGCATATGTGAAATGAGTTAAAAATAATCAAACTTTTTTCACGTTCACTGGTTGACAACACTGTTTATTTTGCTTAGAAAATTAATAGTGCAGTTCAAAGTATATGGGAAATAATACTATAATAATGATATGACAACTATATAAAAAAGGGAGCTTAGATTATATGGCACAACTTATCGCTGACCGACGGGATGTTGATTTTGTTTTGCATGAACAGATCGGAATGGTTGAATATGAATTGTTTGAAGAATTTAATAAAAAAACCATAAATCTGATTGTTTCTGAGGCCAGAAACCTGGCTATAAAAGAAATCCTTCCTACGTTTAAGGATGGGGATGAAATCGGATGCAAACTTGAAAATGGAAAGGTGACGGTCCCGGAATCTTTTCAGCGGGCTTGGAAAATTTATCGCGAAGGTGAATGGCTGGCCATGTGTGATGATCCTGAGGTCGGTGGCCAGGGAATGCCAAGACTCATCGGGTGTGCTGCTCTTGAATACATGGTGGGTGCCAACTCAGCATTTATGCTGTACTACGGCATGATCCACGGTGCGGCCAAACTGGTTGAGGCATTTGGTGATGAAGAGCAAAAAAAACTCTATCTGAAAAAAATGTTTGCAGGCAAATGGGCTGGAACCATGCTTTTGACCGAGTCTGAGGCAGGATCTGATGTGGGTGCGCTTACGACCATGGCAATAAAAAAAGAAGACGGCACCTATTCTATCCAGGGTTCAAAGATTTTCATCTCCGGCGGAGATCATGATCTGTGCGATAATATTATTCACCCGGTATTGGCAAGGATTGAAGGGGCGCCTGAAGGAACCAGAGGAATTTCCCTGTTCCTGGTTCCCAAGTATCATGTGAATGAAGACGGCAGTCTGGGAGATTTCAATAATATCGTCTGTACAGGCCTGGAACATAAAATGGGAATTCATGGCAATTCCACTGCTTCTCTTTCTCTGGGAGAAAAAGGGGAATGCATCGGCACCCTTCTCGGTGAAGAAAACAAAGGCATGCCTGAGATGTTTAAGATGATGAATGAAGCCCGTGCATTTGTCGGCCTTCAGGGATTTTCAGTCGCCTCTGCCTCTTATATGTATGCCCTTGATTATGCCAGAAACAGAATTCAGGGAAGACATCTTCTGGCAGGCAAAGACCCGGCAACAAAAAGTGTTCCCATTATTCAGCATCCCGATGTAAAACGCCAGCTTCTGAACATGAAAGTTTACACAGAAGGGATGCGATCGTTAATCTATTATTACGGCAAATGCACCGATATTGTCCACACCACAGATGATGAGCAGCTTAAAGCCGATACCAGCGCATTGATTGAAGTTTTGACCCCCATTGTCAAAGGTTATATAACTGACAGGGCGTTAGAAGTCTGTTCCCACGGTATACAGGTCTATGGCGGCTACGGCTACGTCAGTGAATTTCCGGTGGAACAGCTGATGCGCGATTCAAGAATTTTCATGATTTATGAAGGCACCAATGGGATCCAGGCTATGGATCTTATCGGCAGAAAATTGAGCATTAATAAAGGCGAGAGCTTTAAATACTTTATTGACTTGATGAAAAAGACGGTTGAAGAAGCCAAAGGGATTGAAGCAATTAAAGGGCTGGCCCAAAAAGTTGACCATGCCGTATCAAGACTTGAGACCCTTGCCCGGGAAATAGGCCAAAGAGCCAGATCAGAAAAAACGTTTAATGCCTATGGTTTTGCCCATCCCTTCCTTGAAGTGACAGGGGATGTCACTTTTGCATGGATGCATCTGTGGCGGGCAATAGTTGCCGCACCCAAGCTTGCCAAAAAAGTGGGAAGTATGGATAAAGAAGCCATTGCAGCTAAAGCTGTCAAGAATAAAGATGCTGCTTTTTATGCAGGCCAGATTGAATCAGCTAAATTTTTTATTAATACCCTTCTGCCAGCGGCTTATGGTAAGATGGATGCTATTATAGAAGGGGACTCCAGTGTGGAAGATATTCTGGATGTCTCTTTTGGATCAAAATAAACTATTTTTTTAGAAATGAAGGAAACATGTTTGACTATCTAAAAAAAAGTCTGTTAACAGGTGTAGGACTGGCATTAAGATCTAAAAATGAGATCGAAGACCTGGCAAAGGAATTTGCCAAACAATCCAAAATGAGTCAAGATGAGGCCAAAGATTTTCTAAAGGACTGTCAGCACAAGTATGAAGATGCAAAAACCGATTTTGATGAAAAAATTGAAAAGACCATTGAAAAAATTCCATCAAAGTCTGATATTAAAACTCTCAATGACAGGATTGATGATCTGACAAAAAAATTGTCTGATACAAATTAAGTGGTCATTGACCTTTTATGCTGAGTATTAAAAGCATTGGCAGGGTGAGCAAGCGATATCGCCATTTGAGGCGATATCAGCAAATTATCGGTATCATTTTAAAGTATGGTTTTGAGAACATCATCCATGCTATGAATATTGACCGTTACATTGAATCCGGTCTTCAGCTCATTCCTTTTGTCAAAAGCCACGAAAAGGTTGAAAAACTTTCCAAAAACCAGCGGATCAGGATGACACTTGAAGAACTCGGGCCCACCTTTATCAAGATGGGCCAGGTTCTTTCTTCCCGTCCCGACCTCATTCCGGTTGATCTTTTAAATGAACTTGAAAAACTGCAGGATCATGTTCCGCCTTTTGATTTTGAACATGTAAAAACTATTATTGCGTCTGAATTTGGCAAGCCCTATGACAAAATTTTCTACTCAATAGAGAAAACGCCGATTGCCAGTGCTTCCATTGGACAGGTTCACAAAGCAAGAATCAATAGTCAGATCTATAATCAGACCCATAACAATAATGAAATTGCTGTAAAAATCCAGAGACCCGATATTAGGAAAACCATTGAAACAGATCTTGAAAT
>JAGLFI010000208.1 GCA_023144585.1 Desulfobacula sp.
GTATTGTTCTCAGCCTTTCATCCAAGATCTTTTATGTATATGAAGACCCGAGAATTGCACAGGTGGAGAATAACCTTGCCGCTGCAAACTGCGGTGGCTGCGGATATGCAGGATGTTCTTCTGCCGCTGAAGCAGTAGTAAATGGCCAGGCCCCGCCATCTGTATGTGTTATATCAGGGAAAGAAAGTGTGGAAGCAGTGGCCAAAATCATGGGCGTGGATGCAGGCTCTGCTGAAAGCCCTTTATCTTATAATATGTGTGAAGGTGGATTTCGTGCTGATGATAAATACCACTATATGGGAATTGCAACCTGCAAAGCCATGGCAGTTGTCTTTGGCGGCAAACGGGTTTGCACTGTGGGATGTATCGGTCTTGGTGATTGCGTAAGAGCGTGTCAATTTGATGCTGTCAAGCTTGGACGCAATGGCTACCCCGTGGTCGATAATGACAAATGCGTGGGATGCGGTGCCTGCCAGCAGGCCTGCCCAAAAGATATCATTGAGGTGAAAACCCTTTCTGAAAAACTCATGAAGTTTAATCAAAAACAGGATCCTCTGGCCCCCTGTGCCCAGACCTGTCCTGCTGAAATCAATATCCCCAGATATATTAACCAACTCAGGGAAGGCAAATATAAAGAAGCTGTCCAGACAATCCGCATGAGAAATCCCTTACCCCTTGCCTGCGGCAGGGTCTGTCCCCATCCCTGTGAAGATGAGTGCAGAAGGGGGATTGAAGATGAGGCAGTTTCCATCAATCAGCTCAAACGGTTTGTATCTGATTATGAAATGAATTCAGGTTCCAGGATTCCCATTAAATGTGCACCAGATACGGACAAAAAAATAGCGGTAATCGGTGGAGGCCCTGCCGGGCTTTCCTGTGCATTCTTTTTGCGCAGGATCGGGCATCAGGTTGACATCTTTGAAGCCATGCCCAAACTTGGCGGCATGCTTAGATATGGTATCCCTGAATACCGGCTCCCTAAAAAAGTTCTTGAATGGGAGATTCAGGGAATTCTTGACCTGGGTATTAAGTCTTTCTGCCATGTTAAATTAGGGGCTGACTTCGGACTCGGATCATTAATGGCCTCCGGGTATAATGCTGTATTCATGGGTGTTGGCGCCTGGGAAGACTATTCTTTGGGCATTGATGGTGAAGACCTTAATGGCTGTTTTACCGGGATTGATTTTCTACAGCGAATTTCCAGTGGAGAAAAAATTAAACTGGGGAAAACTGCTGCTGTTGTCGGTGGGGGAAATACCGCAGTTGACTGTGCAAGAACCCTTTTAAGACTTGGCCTTGACAAAATCTACATAGTTTACAGACGAACCCGAAAAGAGATGCCTGCCAATGAAGTTGAAATTGTTGCATCTGAAGAAGAGGGTATTGAATTTGTTTTCCTGGCTGCACCCACAAAAGTGATTGGCGATGACAACGACATCGTCACCCATCTTGAATATCTAAAAATGGCACTGGGAGAACCAGATGCCAGCGGCAGACGACGTCCTGAACCCATTGAAGGTTCTGAAACCCTGCTTGCGGTGGATATGGTCATCTCAGCCATTGGGCAGTCCCCGGATGCTTCCTTTAAAAAGCAGGACCCGCATCCAAGAATGACGGAACTGGAACTGACTCGATGGAACACCATTGATAATGATCCGGCAACCCTGCAGGCATCCATCCCCTATATTTTTACAGCAGGTGATTCAGCCACAGGGCCATCTCTTGTTGTAGACGCCATTGGCGGCGGGCGACGTGCAGCCCGGTCCATTGACCTGTTTCTAAAAGGGAAACCCGTCGAACCGCTGAAAGATTCTTTACAGCAAAAACGAATTCATGAGTCTATTTTCACAAAAGTAGATGGTATTAAAAAAAGTGCCCGGGCAAAAATGCCTGAACTTCCTGTCAATCAACGGCTTGATTCCATGGTTGAGGTTGATCTTGTTCTGGGAGAGGAGGCAGCCCATAAAGAGGCTGAAAGATGCCTGAATTGCTGCAGGATCTGCTATAATTCGGATATAGATTTTCCAATAGCAAAGGCAAACTAACTTTAATATATATTTTAGAATATCATAACCAAAAAAGGGTATTTTAATTCAGGATACCCTTTTATTATTTTGACACCACATAACCACATGAAAAAAAACAAGAAAAGAATTTTTACTATTGCACTTTTAGTCCTTACTATATTTCTGTTTGGTGGCGGAATCTTCTTTTTCCTTGAAATATCATCCTTTATCAAAGAGCCGGCAAACTCCGTTGCCATTGAAAAACTATTTACAATCACGCCCGGCCAAAGCCTGGCAGTCATTGCCAAAAATCTTGAGAAAGAATTCATTATATCAGATAAAACATATTTCACACTCTTCACAAAATTTAAAAAAGCCGGCAAAAAACTCCAGGCAGGAGAGTATATTCTTTCTGCTGCAAAATCCCCTGATCAGATTCTCAAGATCCTCATAAAAGGCAAAGTTAAATTATACAGGATAACCATTTCCGAAGGATTGAATATCAAAGAGATCGCAGCTTTAGTTGAAAAAGCAACTCTTAATACCAAAAAAAATTTTATTGACCTTTGCCATAACAACTTCCTTATCAACTCTTTAGGGATAAAAGCCATATCACTGGAAGGCTACCTTTTTCCTGACACCTATTTTTTCCCAAAGCACACTTCCTGCAAAAATATTATTACCACTATGATCGGACATTTTAAAATTATTTTCACTGAAAAATGGAAAACCCGAGCAAAAAATATGGGCTTTTCTGTCCATGATATAGTGATCCTTGCATCCATTATTGAAAAAGAAACCGGTGATGCGAAAGAAAGGCCGGTGATCTCTTCTGTTTTTCATAACCGCCTGGAAAAAAATATGCGTTTGGAAAGTGATCCAACCGTCATATACGGCATAAAAAATTTTGATGGTAATATTAAAAGAAAGCACCTCAAAACAATAACCCCTTACAATACTTATCAAATCAAAGGGCTTCCCATGGGTCCCATTGCAAACCCCGGAGCCTTATCATTGCAGGCAGCCTTATATCCTGCTAAAACCGAATATCTGTTTTTTGTTTCCAAAAAAGATACAACACACAAATTTTCAAAAACTATCCGAGAACATAATCAGGCGGTTAAACAATATCAGTTCAGGAAAAAATAATTATTCAAATTGTTTCAGATAAACAATCACAGC
>JAGLFI010000209.1 GCA_023144585.1 Desulfobacula sp.
TAACAAACCGGAATTAAGAGCAAAGGGAGATCTACGTCTTGAAACTATCCCACAGCCTTGTTTTCTGGCATAAAACAAAAAATAAATTTAGAAAATATAGAAACGGGTTTTCTCAAAACTATTTTTGAAAAAAATTCATAGTTTCTGCAAGAGGCTCAATAGATTTATTAATAAATCATCTTTTCCCAGAATTCTTTTTCATCTTTGTCCCACTCAGGACCGAATTTTTTATCACAAAATGCTCCAAGCCTTTTGTACCAAGTTGTCCAAGGATTTTTTCCTTCCTCTTTAGCCGTTAATACATCAATAAGAAATGTTTCGATATCGATCATTTCTTCTTTGGGTATATATGAGCAGGCACCACCAAGATAGGATTTTTTAATATTATCCGGGCTGAGGGCATGGGCTGTGAGCATCACGGTTACAACATTTTTCTGGGTGGCGGTTTCCAACAATTGATAGCCATCCACGCCCATGATATCAAGAATTGCTATATCAAAATCCTGGATCTTAAGAAAAGTATCTGCTTCCTCAAAGCTTTGTGCTCTGACAAGTGTACACATATCAAGTAATTCTTCCAGAGAATCAAGGACATCTGGTTCGTCATCAACAATTAGAATTTTTTTATTTTCCAGAGTGATATTTGACATATTTTTTTTCCAATCAATTAAAGGTTATGGTTAAAATTATGGGCCGTTAATATATTAAGCTATGCTCTTATTATAAATCATATCCGCAAAGATTCAATACAATTTTGCCTTCAGCTGCCCACATGCTGCTGAGATATCATCCCCTTTGCTCTTTCTTGTAATCGCTGTAAGATTTTGATCAAGTAAAATCTGAAGGAAATCACTGATTTCCATCTTAGAGGGGCGTTTGAACTCACTTTTGTCATGTTCATTAAAGGGGATCAGGTTCACTTTTGCTTTAATGGGAGCTAAAAGTTTTACAAGTCGTTGTGCATCCTCCTTTGTATCATTCACTCCTTTCATCAAAATATATTCAAACGTGATTTTATTTCTTGGCTTCATGGTAAAGGTTCGGCAGGCTTCTAACAACCGGTTTAAAGGATATTTTTTATTGATGGGCATCAAAAATGACCGCGCTTTGTCAGTGGTTGCGTTGAAAGAAACCGCCAAGTTCACACTGGTATCAAGGCCTAATTGTGTTATTTTAGGAACGATGCCGCACGTCGAGACTGTTACCCGCCTGGGTGAAAACTTAAGCCCATAATCACTGTCTGTGATAATCTCCAATGCCTTTACCAAATTTTTATAATTGGAAAGAGGCTCTCCCATTCCCATGAACACAATGTTGGAGAGTTTCAAGGGATTAAGATTTTTTTGAATCAAATAATATCTTGCATCTCTGATCTGGGCAATCATTTCAGAGATATTTAAATTCCTGACAAATCCACCTTTGGCTGTCAGACAAAATTGACAATTCTGAACACATCCAACCTGTGAAGACACGCAAAGGGTAAAATGGTCTTTTTCAGGAATCAAGACCGATTCAATATGCTGCCCATCATCCAGTCTGTGCAAAAACTTTTCAGTTGTGTCCACAGAAATTTGTTTATCATCAAGAAAGAGACGCCCAATATAAAAATAATCCCCAAGCGTCTTGCGCAGCTCCTTTGAAAGATCGGTCATCTGCTCAAACGTATCTACCTGCCTGATGTAGAGCCACTTAAATATCTGCCCTGCCCTGAACGGCCGAATGCCTTTGTTCTCAAGCCAGACCGCAAGATCATTTCTTGTAAAATTCAGTATGTTTTCCATATATTTTTCGCTGCTTAAAGTTATAATTTTCTTGACATACCACAGAATATATATTAACTTCAATATTTTGGTTTGATATTTTAAGGTTTATCTCTCTATGTTTGAAAATTTGAGCAACAGACTTGATTCGGTTTTTAAAAAACTGAAAGGTCATGGCACCCTGAATGAAAAGAACATCGAAGATGGACTTAAGCAGGTGCGGATGGCGCTGCTTGAGGCTGATGTCAATTATAAGGTTGCAAAATCTGTTATTTCAGATATAAAAGAGCGGGCCTTGGGCCAGGAAGTAATGCAGAGTCTTACACCTGGTCAGCAGGTCATAAAAATTGTAAACGATGAATTTGCCAGAATGATGGGGTCTGAGCATCAAGAGTTGAACTTTGATGGGAAGTCTATAGGGTCTGTCATGCTTGTCGGGCTGCAGGGGTCTGGCAAAACCACAACGGCAGGCAAACTTGCATTCTATCTTCGAAAAAAAGGTAGAAAACCATACCTTGTGCCGGTGGATGTTTACAGACCGGCGGCAATTGATCAGTTGAAAAAAATTGGGCTGCAATTGGATGTACCGGTATTTGCGTCCACAACTGACATGAAGCCCTTAAAAATTTGCCAGGAAGCACAATTGGCCGCCAGAGAACAGGGATTCGACACTCTGTTAATTGACACTGCGGGAAGGCTGCATCTTGACGAAGAATTAATGGCTGAACTTAAAGGCATCAAAAAGGGAATGAATCCATCAGAAATCCTTTTGGTGGCGGATGCCATGACCGGTCAGGACGCGGTGAACATTGCCGGATCATTTGACAAGGCGATTGATCTCAGCGGTGTTGTTCTGACCAAAATGGATGGTGATGCTCGCGGTGGTGCAGCACTCTCCATAAAAGCTGTTACCGGGAAACCGTTAAAATTCATCGGTGTGGGTGAAAAGTCAACGGCTCTGGAAGCATTTCACCCGGACAGGATGGCGTCCAGAATCCTGGGGATGGGAGATGCACTTTCCTTTATTGAAAAGGCACAGGATGCAGTTGACCAGAAAGAAGCCAAAGCACTAGAAAAAAAATTAAGGAAGAATGCCTTTACCCTGGAAGATTTTAGAAACCAAATGAAATCAGTCCGGAAAATGGGCTCAATAAAAGATCTGTTGGGAATGCTGCCGGGTATTAATAAAAAGCAGCTTAAAGGCATCAATATAGGTGATAAGGAATTTGCTAGCATTGAAGCAATTATCAATTCCATGACACCGAAAGAAAGACAGGTGCACACCATTATTAAGGGATCAAGGAAAAAAAGAATTGCCAAGGGAAGCGGCACCACTGTACAGGATGTCAACAAGCTTTTGAAAAGCTATTCCCAATCCATGAAAATGATAAAGAAGTTTAATAAAGGCGGCATGCGTTCATT
>JAGLFI010000021.1 GCA_023144585.1 Desulfobacula sp.
AAAATAGTCACCGAGAATTGCTGGAGGCTCAAGTGCCTATTTTTCAAGGAACTTCAACAATGGTATGATTTGTGCTTTCTATCTAACAGAAAGATAAAAACCTTATTCAGGAGAAAATATCAATGGAAATTAAAAAAGTATATGTTTTAGGTGCAGGATTTGCAGTAAACTGTATTCTTGTCCCTATGCTCAACGGGGCTATTTTTGTTCTTGCCGAGGGCATTGCTGATGCCAAAGATATCGATGACGGGATGACCCTTGGAGCCAACCATCCCATAGGTCCATTTGCATTGGCAGACATGGTGGGCCTGGACACCATTCTTCTTGTTCTGGAGGGGTTCCACAAGGAGCTGGGGGAAGATACCGTCCTGCCCCCCTTCTAAGGAAGATGGTTAGGGCCAGCTATCTTGGCAGGAAAAGTGGCAAGGGGTTTTATGATTACACAAAATAAATAATTAGTTTGGAGAAAGATATGGCACAGCAAGTTGCAGACAGAAGAGATGTGGATTTTGTACTTCACGAACAATTAAATATAGAACAGTTAAGCAAGTATGAACAATTTGTAGATTTCAATAAAAAAACTATTGACATGGTAGTATCTGAAGCACGGAATCTTGCGCTTAAAGAGTTGCTTCCCTGCCAGAAGGAAGCGGATGAACAAGGCTGTAGTTTTAAAAATGGAACCGTAACTGTACCTGAAGTCTTTCATAGGGCCTATGCATTTTTCAGGGAAGGTGAATGGATTGCCATGTGCGATGATCCGGATTGGGGAGGACAGGGCATGCCCTCGGCTGTTGCACTGGCTGCCAATAATTATTTTAACGGTGCCAACTTTCCCTTTATGCTTCATAATATCCTGAGCCATGGGGCGGGAAAACTCGTAGAATTCTTTGGCACGGACAAGCAAAAAGAACTTTTTCTTGAAAATATGTATACCGGTCTATGGGGCGGCTCAATGCTTCTGACCGAGTCTGAAGCTGGATCTGATGTGGGTGCCTTGACTACAAAGGCAGTTAAAAATAATAACGATACCTATGCCATCACCGGTAATAAAATTTTTATTTCTTCCGGGGAGAATAATCTGGTAGAAAACATCATCCATCCGGTACTGGCAAGAATAGAGGGCGCACCTGATGGTACTGCAGGAATTTCGCTTTTTCTGGTTCCCAAAATCTGGGTTAATGATGATGGAAGTTTTGGTGAATTCAATGATATGGTTTGCACTGGGATTGAAAAAAAAATGGGGATTCATGGCAATCCGACCTGCTCCATGGCTTTAGGGGGAAAAGGCCAATGCCGCGGCACCCTTCTGGGGCAGGAAAATCAAGGCATGAGCGCCATGTTTGTCATGATGAATGAAGCCCGCCTTCATGTGGGGATGCAGGGATTTTCATGTGCATCTGCATCCTATTGAAACGCCTTGAACTATGCCAGAACCAGGATACAGGGGAAACATCTGCTATCGTCAGCCAAGGATGCTACTTCGGTTCCTATTATCCAGCATCCGGATATCAGGCGGATTCTTTTAACCATGAAATCTTATTCAGAAGGCATGAGAAGCATTCTTTTTTATATCGGCCTGTTAGAAGACAAGGTAAAGATCAGTGAAGACGATGCTGACAGAACACTGTATCAGGGCCTTATTGATGTATTGATCCCGGTGGCCAAAGGCTATATTACTGACAGGGCATTTGAAATGTGCAGTCACGGAGTTCAGGTTTTTGGGGGATACGGGTTTACCAAAGAGTATCCACAGGAACAGCTCTTAAGAGACTGTAAGATCACCCAGATATATGAAGGCACCAATGGGATCCAGGCCATGGATCTTCTGGGAAGGAAACGTTCCCTTAATAAAGGGCAGTCTTTTAAAGATCTTTTGGACGAGATTCGGAAAGTCATAGATACAGCTAAGGGAATCATCAGTTTTAAAGAGGTTGCCTTAAATTTGGAGAAAACAGTCATTAAACTGGCAGAGGTGACACAAAACCTTGGAGAAACCGTTAAATCTGAAAAAATAATGACGGGCTTTGCCAATGCCCATCCTTTCCTTGATGTGACCGGTGATACTGTCATGGCATGGATGATTCTCTGGAGGGCTGTTTTGGCTACGAAAAAACTTAACGAAAATCATACAAAGAAAGATATTGAGTTTTATGAGGGACAGCTTAAAAGTGCCCAGTTTTTTATTAATACCGTGTTGCCGGTTTCCAGAGGAAAAATGGATATGATTCTTTCTAATGATTCGTCAGTTGTTGATATCTCCGAAGCTGCCTTTGGCGGCAAATAAATATCAAATAAATTGAGTAATAATGCATTCAACGGAAATTTTTAGAACAGGAATAAAAATATGAAAGATATAGTTATTGTTTCAGCTTGTAGGACAGCCATCGGAGCGTTCGGCGGCACATTAAAAGATTTGAACGGGGCAAAGATTGCCAGTATTACCATGAAAGAAGCTATAAAAAGAGCAGGAATCGAGTCTGCTCTTATTGATGATGTAAGATACGGTACCTGTATTGAACACCATGATACCTTAAATACAACTCGTGTGGCAGCACTCATGGCAGGCATACCGGACACGGTCCCGGCAGTTACTGTGAACAGGGTCTGTATTTCGGGTATGGAAGCTACCCTCTCCGGGGCTGCCATGATTCAGGTCGGTATGGCTGACATAATACTTTCCGGGGGTGTAGAGCATATGTCAGGGGTGCCATATACAGTGCCCAAGGCTAGATGGGGATGCCGCCTCCAGGATCAGCGATTTGTGGATGCAATGATTCATGCTCTTCATTGTGGTTCTCATATACTTCCCTTTGACAGTACTGCTCCTTTGGATACTGAAAAAGCACCGGCAAGCTATTTTATGGGTAAGCCTTATATCATGGGACATACTGCTGAATTTATTGCCCAGAAGTTTAATATCAGCAGGGAAGAAATGGATGAAGTTGCCTTAAGAAGCCACAATAATACTGAACGAGCAACCAATGACGGATCTTTTAAAGAAGAAATTGTGCCAATAGAAGTGCCCCAGCGTAAAAAAGATCCTATTATATTTGATAAGGATGAACATTTCAGGCCGGGCATGACCATGGAAAAACTTCAGAATCTCCCGGCAGCATTTATTCCTGAAACAGGAAAGGTTACAGCTGAAAATTCCAGTGGTCTTAATGACGGATCCACGGGCATGATTATCATGTCAGCTGAAAAAGCAAAGGAACTTGGCCTGAAACCAATTGCAAGGATAAAAGCGTCCGGCATGGGTGCCTGCCATCCGATCATCATGGGCATGTCTCCGGTTCCAGCTGTGAAAGACCTTATGAAAAAAAGCGGTCTTGCCATTAATGATTTTGAACTAATTGAAGTCAACGAAGCGTTTGCCTCACAATACATCGGGTGTGAGAAAGAATCGGGCTTGAACCGGGAAATCACCAATGTGAATGGTTCCGGCATCGATTTGGGACACCCTGTGGGATCAACCGGAGCAAGGATCATGATTACCTTGATGTATGCCATGAAAAAAAGGGGAAAAAGTCTTGGTCTTGCCACGCTTTGCGGCGGCGGCGGAGTTTCCATGGCCTGTGCCATTGAAATGCTTTGATTCTTTTCCATCTATTATATAAAAAATTGGAATATTATCATGACAATTTCATCAGCACCTATTCTGAACTTGAAAATGAATGCAATCAGGTTGCTAACGCTCTTGCAGATATAGATGTAAAGAATGATGACAACATTAAAGCAGTTGTCCTTACCGGTGGTGGCAATCATTTTTCAGCAAGGGGTGATGTAAAAGGTGATATTGACCCATTAAGGCATATGACTACTGATGAATTTAAAGTCTATTTCAAACCAATAAATCAGTTGTATGTTGATTTATACAACCTAAATAAACCAACAATTGCGGCCACACGCACTGAAGATCACAAAGAATATAAAGATGAAATTTGAAGATATTATTTTAGAAACATCGGATCACGTTGCAGTCATCACATTGAACCGGCCGCAAAGCTTGAACGCTATCACCAGCAGCATGTTGTTGGATATTAATTCTGCTCTGGAAAAGATTGAATCAGATAAAATGATCAGGGCACTGGTGTTGACAGGGGGAGAAAAGGTCTTTGCTGCAGGGTTTGATATCAAGGAAATTTTAACCATTACGTCACCGGCAGATGCCAATTTATTCCTTTCAAATATTCACCAATCCTACAACCGGTTGGCAGCTTTGGAAATCCCTGTGATCGCAGCTGCCAGCGGCTTAACATTTGGCGGGGGATTTGAACTTGCCCTGGCTTGTGATTACAGGATCGCCTCTGACACTGCCAAGTTCGCTTTACCCGAAATTAATCTGGGCCTGATACCGGGTGCCGGTGGGACCCAGCGGCTGCCCAGAATCATCGGAATGGGAAGGGCCAATGAAATGTTATTGACAGGAAGCCCAGTATCTGCCCAAAAAGTCTTGGGAATGGGATTGGTCAATTGCGTGACCACACCTGATAGTTTGGTGGATAAAGCCATAAAGATGGCAGAGCAGGTTGCATCCAAGCCCGGCTTTGCCTTGAAGGTAATTAAAAAAGTGGTTCAAACAGGAATGAATACAGATCTTACGTCTGCACTTGACAATGAAGCTCGGTGTTTTGAAATGCTGTTTTCAACCTGGGACCAAAAAGAGGGTGTGGCAGCTTTTGTGGAAAAAAGAAGACCTAACTTTTAGGGAATATTGATTTTTTTATTGAAAGGAGACACACAATCACGATATCCATATGCTTTCCGTTTCATCGGTTTGATCTCTGCACTGACCCATGATTTCAGAATTCTGATTGCAGTACGGCTGTTCCAGGGCATCTTTATCCCGGCCCTGACAGCCAGCCTGGTAGCCTGGTTGGATACACCCGCCTCTTCACTGGCGGTATGCTTTTTTGTGGCATCTGTTTTTTGTGATTCCATTTGTGACAGGTTTTTTTGAAAAAAAAGCGGCGCTATATTGATAGTGGAATTTATTGTAATTTTGCAATTTTTTAAAATTTGACTTTTTAAATGATTCCGGTTATTTAATTAAGTTTTGATTACTACCTTTCAAAGGAGTTGTTGCAGGCCATGGAAAAATATGATTTTAAACTTGATTTTAAAAAGGGCAATGGATTGATTCCCGTTATTGCACAGGATGATAAAACGGGTGAAGTCCTGATGCTGGCCTACATGAATGAACAAGCCTTTAATGAAACTTTGAAAACAGGGAAAGCCACTTATTACAGCAGATCAAGGAATGCATTGTGGAAAAAAGGAGAAACATCCGGTCATGTACAGCATGTAAAAGAAATCCGGGTGGATTGTGATAATGATACAATCCTTTTAAAGGTGGATCAGGTCGGTAATGCAGCGTGTCATAAAGGGTATAAGAGTTGTTTTTTTTCAAAAATAGTAGAAAATGATTTAAAAATAGTAGAATCGAAAATTTTTGATCCAAACGAGGTATATAAATAATGGGGAAAATACTCAAATTAGGCATTCCCAAGGGAAGCCTTCAGAATGCAACAATAAATCTTTTTAAACGCTCGGGATGGAAAATTAATATTGAAGGAAGAAGCTATTTTCCTGATATAAATGATGAGTCCATTGAATGCGCCCTGTGCCGTGCCCAGGAGATGTCCATCAATGTTGAAAGCGGCGTCATCGATGCCGGATTGACTGGCCTTGATTGGATTGCAGAGCATGAATCCGATGTCCATGTCGTGACCGATCTTATCTATTCCAAAGTCAGTGCACGTCCTGCAAGATGGGTGATTGCCGTTGCAAATGATTCTCCCATGAAAACCCTTGAGGACCTTGCAGGTAAAACCATTTCCACAGAACTTGTAAAATTTACAAAACGGTTTTTTAAGGATAGGAATATTGATGTAAACATAAAATTTTCCTGGGGTGCCACTGAAGCTAAAATTGTTTCAGGCCTTGCAGATGCCATTGTAGAGATCACGGAAACCGAGAGTACGATTAAGGCTCATAATTTAAGGGTGATCCATGAAGTCATGCAAACCAATACCCAGTTGATTGCAAATAAAGCAGCCTGGGAAATTCCAGAGAAAAAACAGAAAATTGAACAGATCTCTTTGTTGTTACAGGCGGCGCTGGTTGCTGAAAAACTTGTGGGAATCAAAATGAATGTGCCTGAAGATAAAATTGCAAGGGTCGTTTCTCTTCTCCCAAGTCTGAATGCACCCACCATAGCGTCTTTGTATCAATCCGACTGGTTTTCCGTTGAAACGATTGTTGATGCAGGGCTGGTCAGGGATTTGATTCCAAAGCTCTTAAAAGTTGGTGCAGAAGGAATTATTGAATATCCGTTAAACAAGGTGCTTTAAATGAAACCTGCTGACAGATGTGAAAATATAACGCCTTTTATCGTGATGGAGATCCTTGAAAAGATTCATAAAATGGAAGACTCCGGTATTGATGTCATCCACATGGAGATCGGGGAGCCTGACTTTAATGTGCCCGAGTGTGTCAATAGGGTCAGTATCGAAGCTTTGTCAGGAAATGAGACGCATTATACCCACAGCCTGGGTGATATCCGGCTGAGGGAGGCTATCAGTGAATATCACAAAACAACCTATAATACTAGTATTGATCCAGGTCAGATTCTGGTGACCTCAGGCACTTCTCCGGCCATGCTGCTGTTGTTTTCCGCCCTTGTAAATCCCGGGGATGAGGTTATTATCTCTGATCCGCACTATGCCTGTTATGCAAATTTCATTAATTATGTTCAAGGGGTTCCGGTGACGGTACAGGTTTCGGAAGAGGAAGGGTTTATTTATACCCCGGAGGCGATAAAAGAGAAAATGACCTCTAAGACCCGTGCGATTTTTATTAATTCTCCCTCCAATCCAACAGGCAATGTTATGCCAAAGAAAAGAATGCAGCAGATTGTGGATATAGCCCGCACCAACAATCTTTATGTGATTTCAGATGAGATATATCATGGACTTGTATATGAAGGAAAGGAACATTCAATTTATGAGTTTACAGACAAAGCCTTTGTATTGAACGGGTTTTCAAAACTTTTTGCCATGACGGGCCTGCGCCTTGGATATCTGATATCACCGCCTGAATTTGTCCGGGCATTACAGATTCTCCAGCAAAATTTTTTCATTTGTGCCAACTCCGTTATCCAGCTGGCAGGCGCGGCAGCCTTAAAGGATGCCCATAAAGAAACCCAGATTATGCGGGAGACATACAATAAGCGCCGCATCTATGTTATTGAGAGATTAAAGAAAATGGGGCTTGGAGTGACGATTGAACCCACAGGTGCTTTTTACGTATTTGTCAATGCAAAACATATCTCAAATGATTCATATGCCCTTGCGTTTGATATTTTGGAAAAAGCCCATGTCGGGGTTACCCCGGGGATTGATTTTGGGGCAAACGGGGAGGGGTATTTACGATTTTCCTATGCAAATGCCATGGAGAACCTGAAAATCGGCCTTGACCGTATGGAAGGTTATTTAAGCGAGTTATAATGATTATTAAAACTGTCGAGTTTATTAAAAGTGCTGTTAAACCCTCCCAGTATCCGGAGTATGATTTTCCTGAAATTGCATTTGCCGGCCGATCCAATGTGGGCAAATCCTCTTTGATCAATACGTTGATTCAGAGAAAGGGTATGGTGAAAACAAGTTCAAAGCCGGGATGTACCCAGCTCATTAATTTTTTTCTGGTTAATGAAGAGCTTTCCTTTGTGGATTTTCCAGGATATGGCTATGCTAAGGTATCAAAAAAAATCAGATCCCAATGGCAGCCAATGGTTAACCTGTATCTTTCCCAGCGCAAAAGCCTTTTGGGATTGATTTTACTGATTGATATTCGAAGAGATCCGGGAAAAGAAGAATTGGATATGGTTGACTGGCTGGAGTCCCATAAAATGCCCTATTTGGTGATTTTAACAAAATCTGATAAACTGTCGAAAACAAAGCAGCAGAAAAGGCTTTTATCCATTTGTGCTCAAATGAACCGGGAAAAGGACAGTGTTATCCTTTTTTCAGCCAAAACAAAAAAGGGAAGAGATACAATTTTAAAGGAAATTGAGAATTTAACAGGCTGGTATAATGAATAAGAAAAATGAAAATAATATTCGATCTGGATTTGTCGGAATCATTGGTGCGCCCAATGCAGGAAAATCTACCTTGCTCAACCAGGTGTTGGGGCAGAAAATTTCCATTACATCCAAAAAACCTCAGACAACCCGGGATAGAATCCTTGGTATCGTTAACAGTCCTTCATCCCAGATCATTTTCATTGATACACCGGGGATCCATAAGAGTACAACTCTGTTAAACAAAAAAATTGTCGATCAGGCTATGCTGGCCCTGGAAGATGTGGACGTAATCTTGTTTATGGTGGACGTAGCCGCTAGAAATTATTCAGCAGAGAAACTGATCATATCGCAATTGAAGAAAACACCCAAAATAGTTGTTCTTGCGTTGAATAAAATTGATCTGGTTAAAAAGGCAGAGGTCTTCAATTTTGTTGAGGAATTTCAAAAATTGCATGATTTTAAAGCCATTATTCCGGTTTCAGCCAAAAAAGGTATTCAGGTAAAAAATATTCTTGAAGAAGTTGAAAAGTTGTTGGCTATAGGTCCCAGGCTCTTTCCTGAAGAAACATTTACAGATGTGTCTGAAAAATTTATGGTGAAAGAGATTATCCGGGAAAAAGTATTTCGATTAACAGGGATGGAAATCCCTTATTCAAGTGCGGTCACTGTAGATTCCTTTGAAGTGGAAAAAAAGTTAATCGTCATCCATGCCAGTATCCATGTTATCAGGGATTCACAAAAAGGCATTATTATCGGGAAAAAAGGCTCCATGCTGTCAAAAATCGGGGCTAAAGCAAGAAAAGATATTGAACAGATGACCGGGCAAAAGGTGCTGTTAAAACTTTTTGTAAAAGTAACAAAAAACTGGGCCAGTAATGCAAGGATGTTGAACGAATTTGGTTACTAAACCCATGGATCAGTTTTTTAGTCTCACAGATGAAGTATTCTTAAAAAAAGAACGGGACAAAGCAAGAAAATTACGAAAAACTCAGTGGTGGAAGCGCAAATGTGCTTTGGGAATTTGTCATTATTGTCAAAATAATTTTTTGCCAAAAGAACTCACCATGGATCATATCATCCCCATAGCCCGCGGAGGGAAGTCACAAAAGTTTAATCTTGTGCCATGCTGTAAAGAATGTAATACAAAAAAAAAACAGCTTCTTCCCTTTGCATGGGAAGAGTATATGACTTTTATAAAAAAATAAACAGCGGGTAAGAAAACTCTTTCCCGCTGTTTATTTTCAATTTAAAATATACTTATTTTTTATTGCAAAGCCTGTGAATGGTTTGTGCGTGCCATTCTCCGCGACCGGAGAATGTGGGTTGACCCAACTCGATTAAACGGCTTGCAACCTGGCCAAATGTGGCACTCTCGGCTCGCATGCTGTGAATGATATCCATAACAGCCTCACGGCTGAGAAGTTTGGTATCACTTAAAGCCGCCTTTTTAAGTGAAGCAGTCTTTTTAGTCTTTTTTGCCACGAGTTTTTTTCTTTTTCGCAAAACTGGTTTGACAGGTTCGATATTTTTAACAGGGGCTTTGACAGGTTTAGTGATATCAGGCTCCTGTTTTTTAGCGGTTACATAATGGTGTTTAAACGTTTCTTTAGAGACAGTTTTCTTTTCAGGCACTGGTTGTTTTCCGGGAGCAATATTTAAATGATCTACAATTCTTTCAATGGCAATAGCCTGACGTTCTATCATATCTGCAGTTTTTTCCTGGGCATTTATCAAGTGATCCTGATTTTTTACCAGGATTTCAACATGGCTGCTTAAGTTTTCAATAGCTTCTGCCAGCATGGATGTGGTTGCAGTCTCATCCATGGGGAGTTGATTCCCGGTCTGACGTGGAGCGGTCGGTCTTTTCATGTGCTGGTTTCTATTATTCTGATATCCGCCATAAGAATGGAATCTGGAGAAGCTGGTATAATGATAGGAATTATCAGAGTTTTTGCGCGTTTTTGGTGTACGTTGTTTGTCAGCCTGGCCATTACGAAGGCTTTGTAGAAAATCGTTCATTTAGTTCATGTCCTCCTTGGACTATTTTAAAAATGTCAAAAATGGTGTCACCAAGCTTGACTAAAAAATGCCTGAATTTTTCAACTCACTGATTTGTAAAAATCCTACCCCGGAGGGGCAGGATTTGGGTTAAGCCCAGAGGGCATGGTTT